>NZ_JCAUBA010000029.1:0-67009 GCF_059692235.1 Paenibacillus sp. J2R1T-4
GTCTCATTATACCTTTGTCTCTTGTCGCCCATCGTTAACACCTCTCGGTTTTGGTATATTCATTATCTGTTTACCGAGTTATGGGTGTCCACTTTTTATTCTAGGTGCAGTTCCACCTTTTTATATTGCAAACAGGCTCCACTTATTTGCTCTAAAGCGGAAAAACCGCGCTACAGCACGCGAAACGCCGCTTGGGCATTGCTCTAAAGCGGAAAATCCGCGCTACAGCACGCGAAACGCCGCTTGGCAATGCTCTAAAGCGGAAAATCCGCGCTACAGCACGCGAAACGCCGCTTGGCAATGCTCTAAAGCGGAAAATCCGCGCTACAGCACGCGAAACGCCGCTTGGCAATGCTCACTAAAGCGGAAAATCTACGCTACAGCACGCGACCACATAATTACTGATGTACATAAATGAATAAAATAAGTGTTCTGATGTACATAAATGATGTTGACAGCGCTATCGTGGTGTCTTATATTGGTGTTATAACAAGGAATGCATCCTATCTGGTGTATATAATTCGCGGAAATATACATCAGAGCATCAGAGGCATCGGATGATAGGTGAACGCCTTTTGGGAGTAAGCCATTCCAAAAACGGAGTGTTGTTCAAATGAAAACAAAACCAACGAATAAACAATTTCAACTTGAGCTGGATCAGATGGCAGAAGAATTACGACGGGATATTCACAATGGCACTTTTCCAGCCAACTCATTTTTGCCGTCTGAGTCAGAGCTTGCGAAGAGGTTCCAATTAAGCAACAAATCGATTCGCAAGGGAATGGAAAGGCTCGTCGAGGATGGGCTGATTGTCAAAATACCGCGAGTCGGAAACAAAGTGAACATGCAGCAAGCAAAAGTAACGCTGACATTGGCCTGCACGTTTTCAATCGAGCGCGATTTTAAGCTGAGCAGACTGGTAGAGGATTTTCAAAGGCTGCATCCCTGGATTCGCGTCAATACGGTACAGTATTCGGATATGCCTCAATTCGACGGGAATGGAAAAGACCGGTTTGCCGATGTGATTGCATTGGATTCTACTCAGTTTCAGCAGCTGAAGGAGGAGGGGAACTATTCGATGCTGGAGCCTCTTACCGGGTCTGAGGATGTGTACCCTTTTTTGAACGAAGCATTCCGGGCAGAGGATAAGCAGTATGTGCTGCCGGCTTTATTTTCTCCGATCGTAATGTGCTACAACCGGGCTCATTTCAAGGAATGCAATCTTCCGGAGCCGCATGGGGGATGGACCTGGGATGATCTGACGAGAAATGCGACAATCCTGTCTGAGAACAAGAACCGATTTGGAATCTGCTTTCATATTCTTTCGGAGAACCGGTGGCCGTTATTCATGCTGCAGAGCGGAGGGCGTTTCGAATGGGAAGGGACACGGCTTCGTGATATCAGAGGGACGAAGCTGCTGGAAGGGATTAAGCTCGGCAAGCAGATTATCCGCAACCGTGACATATTCCCGCTCTATTTGTCCGAGAACAATGACGATATTACTGAGCTGTTCAAGGAAGGCAAAGTTTCGATGATTCTTATCAGCTATATGGGGTTGAACGATTTTCTGAATACCAACCTCGACTACGATTTGTCGCCCTTGCCTTATACACATGAGCCTCGAACATTGGTAGTAGCTATCGGGTTCGGAATAAACCGGAATTCTCGCAATAAGGAGGCTGCCCGTCTGCTCACCGACTATTTTGCATCCAACCGGACGCAGAACCTGATAAGGAAGCATACATTGAGCATCCCTGCCATGCAGCAAGCAGATGAACCCGCCGAACCGCTTAAGCCTTGCCCAAGCCGATATATGATGTATCGTGAGATTGTATCTTCATACCGCATGCACAGTGAATTGAATATGCCATGGCGGTTGAATGTTGTGCTAGCCGGACAACTGAAGGCTTACTGGGCGGAGCTGTTGGACGACGAGGAGTTATGTGACCGGCTTGTTGATAAAATGTCCAGCAGGGAAGCGGAAAGTGTGACTCTTTGATCCAAGAGATCCTTTAAGACCGCCAGACCAATTGAAGGATATCAGGCAGGAAATGGGGGATTACGATGAGCTTTAAATCGACAAGAGTACTTATCATTGCAAGATGCAAGTACAAATTCGAAAATCACGTCATAAATCATTGCCATAACTTCCATCATCTTTTATATGTGGTAGGTGGAAGCGGAACCCTGTTCGCGAGCGGTGCCGGGTACAGAATGGACAAAAACGATATGTACATCATCCAGCCGGGCATGGATCACAGTTTAGTCTCGGATTCGTCCGATCCGCTATGTACAATTGAAGTGAAAGCCCTTGTCAACGATCCGCAATTGGATGCGTATCTCAAGCAGATGTCGCTGAAAATGGTCGTTCCCAATACCAAAATAAAGCTGATTCTGGAAGCCATGCTGGACGAAGCGACCCACTGTCGACCGCAATATAAGGAAATCATTACGGCTAATTTTATTGAAATCATCATGAACCTCCAACGCTCCAGCAGCATAGAGAAGCAGGAATCGGATTTTCAATCCGCTGCGAATCTAACTAGCCCATCCGGGAGAAGAGACGTTACCGCGAGTCTGATACCCGGCAAGTCCGAATTCGGCGATGACCTTGCCAGTATGACGCTGCAGTATTTCCACACGAACTATGATCGGAAAATCTTATTGAAGGAGCTTGCGCAGCATTTGACAGTAAGTCATGCTCATCTATGTCGGGTATTCTGCGATCGATATAAGGTTTCGCCGATGCAATATCTCAATAATTGGCGTATTCAGGAGGCCAAGGAGCTTCTCATCAATACGGAGATGTCGATTACGGAGATTTCTACTAAAGTCGGATTTCAAAGTGTGCACTACTTAAGCCGGCGCTTTACGGCCAAGGAGAAAATGTCGCCGCTGCAGTACAGGCAGAAGATGAAGGAGATCACAGAGCTGAAGATCGATGAGAAATTCGATATTGTCGATAATATGGTCGTCATGCATGGATAGTGCTCCGTCCTTATACCTGAAATAATAGACTAACACCATGGCCTCTAGAGCAATGTGCTCCAGAGGTTTTTCTATATCAGATCGGCATATCAAATGCGTACAAAAAATAATCGGTTTTTACTAAAGAATCCCTATTTCATCCCCTATATAATGAATCTGGTAATGGAATAAATCCTGGGTGCTGCAACGCCTATATAAGGTTTGAGAATAGAAACGGGAGGATGTAAGGTTATGAGTTTACGTGCAGGCGTGGCAAAAATCGATATTACCACAAGAAACGACGGGGTGCTCATTAGTGACCCTTTATATGCAAAAGCTCTAGTCCTGGATGACGGGAAGACCAAAGTAGTTATCCTTGCCATGGATGCTTTGGCGATAGGCGGGTTAGGCGATATAAAAGATGATTTTCTGCCTAAGCTGCGCAACCGGCTTCAGAATGAGCTTCACATTCCCGGCGACAATGTTCTGGTTAATGCTTCCCACACCCACCCGCAGGGGAGGTTGATCTGCGACGACGCCGAGCAAGTTGAGCGATCATTCGAGGCAGTCAGACAAGCTTTGCTTAATATGACTGAGGTAAAAGTCGGCTCTGGTTTCGGTCATGAAGATAGAATTATAATAAACCGCAACCTCAAAATGAAGGATGGCAAGCACTGGACAGTTCGTTATGCCCATCCGTGTCCACCGGACGAGGATGTTGCCAGTGTGGGGCCCATTGACCCGGCTATCGGTGTGCTCAGAATAGACCGCATGGACGGTCAGCCGCTGGCGGTTGTATATAATTTCGCCTGTCATCTTCTGATTGGCGTCCCGGATAAAGGGGTTACAGCTAATTTCGTAGGGTTTGCCTCAAAGGTCATCGAAGAGAACCTCGGCAATGGAGCCATGGCCTTGTTCCTGCAGGGAGCCGGCGGAGACATTCTCGAGGTGTATTTTAAAGACGTCAACCGTCCCAGAAACTGCGAACCAATCGGCACCATGCTCGGTCTGAGCACCTTGAAGGCAGTAAGAAGCATAGAGACTAAGGCTGCGGGCTTAAGCGTCCTTTCTGAAACGATCCAGCTGCCGCGAAAAACAGATATCGCTGATCGAATTGAAGCCAGTTTGCAAGATCAGGCCGAGCTGCTGGCATCCTTAAGAAGTACGACTCTGAACTTCAAAACGTTCCTGCCTCTGTATATCAAATACGCGCTTAATCCTGACTATCCGTCGGACTATTCCTATAGATATATGTATGAAGCTGAGATAGGCTCTAAGGAGCTTGTTTCTATGGATGCACATAACAGGGGGAACCTGGATCGATATCTTAACAATATACACTCTATGGAGAAATTGATAAGAATTCAGGAAGATATAGCTACAATGAAGACCCATCAGGCGATAAACAACGAGGCTGGGGAGTTGATCATTCCGGCTGAGGTACAGGGGATTAAAATCGGGGACTGTGTGCTTATTACCGCTCCGGCGGAGCTGCTAGTGGAGGTAGGCTTGAAGCTTAAACAAACATCGCCGTATGCGCATACTTTTATTGCGGCTTTCTCGAACGGTTACATGCACTACGCTCCCCCTGTCGACCACTACAGCAAAGGGGGGTACGAAGTCACGGAATGCCTGCTTGCCCCGGAATGGCAGTATGCTTATGAAGAGAAGGCCAACGAAATCATTCGCAGGTTGTAAAAGCTGAATATTAAACTCTGGCAATCGGTCGGACGTTCATTCGGTGGGCAAAATGCCATCCTGTTACGGCCTATGATAGGAGCAGATAACAATGCGCAAAATGGGTAAAACCATATTATTTCAAGGGGATTCGATTACCGACGGGGGACGGATCCGCAATGGAGATCCGCACCATGTATTAGGTCACAGTTATGCGTATATCCTGGCTGCTCAGCTTGGCTATGAATTAGTCAATGATCGTCCGAATTTCATCAATAGAGGGATCAGTGGGAACCGTGTTCCGGATCTTAATGCCCGTTGGAATGAAGATGCCGTCAGTCACAATCCGGACCTGATCAGTATTTTGATCGGAGTGAACGACGTTTATCGAAGGATCGCAGAAGAACCGCAGGGGATAGCCGACGGTTTCGAACGAGACTATCATCACCTGCTGGAGGAAACGAAGAAGCTGCTGCCGCAGGCTGGAATCATATTATGTGAACCGTTTGTCTTAAGAACGGGATCGACTGCGGATATATGGGAACAATTACGCGCCCGGCTGGATGTTTATGGGAAAATAGTCAGTCAATTAGCCGTAGAGTTTCAGGCTGTGTTCATTCCTCTGCAGGATCCGTTCGATAAGGCTGCAGAGAGAGATACCGCTGAATACTGGATACCGGATGGCGTTCACCCATCGGCAGCCGGCCACGAGCTGATTGCCCGAGAGTGGTTGACAGCTGTACAAAAGAGCAGTTTAGCAATATAAGCGCAAGTATAAAACACATCCTTCCTTAGTTAGGTGAGTTGCGGTGACTCCTCTCGCTAATGACAGGATGTTTTTGTCCTAACTGAGAAAGGAGAATGCATATGGAAAAACAATGGACCGCAGCTTGGATTATGGATCGTGAGTTTGCCGGGTTGCCGCCAATCAATATTTATCACAAGGAATTAGATAATGGGCAACGGGAGGAAAACAGACAGAAGCATAATCAGGAGCTCAAAAATCGCCACATGATGGCCAGAAAGGAATTTACTCTCGGCGGGATTGTATCTGATGCGGTTCTGGATATAACCGGCGATGATTATTACAAGGTGTACATCAATGGTCAATTTGTTGGACAAGGACCTGCACAGGGTAATCATTTTCATTATTACTATAACCGATTTGCGGTTGCGTCCTTTTTGAATAAAGGTGTCAATGTGATTGCGGTGCATGTTTATTATCATGGATTAATCTGTCACTCCTACATGAGCGGGGATCATCGCCAAGGTCTCATTGCCGAGTTAACGGTAGGGGGTCAAGCAGCCGCCAAGACAGATCATACGTGGAAATATCATATAACGGAAGAATATGGTCAAGGAAGCGTGATTGCCTACGATACTCAATTTGCCGAACATATTGACAACCGGATCAAGGTAAAGGGCTGGAGGGAGATCGGGTTTGATGACTCTAGTTGGCAGGCGGCGTTGGAATATGCTCAAGATGATCACCAGTTATTCCTGCAGCCAACACCGCCGCTGACTGTATATGACATGCCGCCATCGCAAGTACTTCCTATTGAGGAGGGAGGGTATCGGATTGACTTTGGTCAAGAGATTACCGGACAGCTTCGTTTAAAAGCACGAGGGGAAGCCGGGCAGGTTATCGAAATTCGCTGCGGTGAAGAACTAATGGATAATGGCCGAGTCCGGTATGATATGCGCTGCAATTGTCTCTATCAGGAGTTCTGGACCTTGTCAGGGCGTGATGATGATGAACTAGAGCTGTTCGATTACAAAGCATTCCGATATGCAGAGGTGCTTGCCGAGCCTGGCGTCCTATTGGACACCGAGAGCTTCTCTGCAGTAGTCCGGCATTATCCGATCGATGATGCTGCTGCCTGCTCGTTCGATTCGTCTAACCCGTTGTTGAATGCGATTTGGTCGATGTGCAGCAATGGTGTGAAATTCGGTTCGCAGGAAAATTACGTGGATTGTCCTTCCAGGGAAAAGGGCCAATATCTCGGCGACAATACGATCATCACGCATGCACATGCTTATCTCGCGGGAGATCTGCGGTTATTCCGAAAGTCGCTTCAGGACTTCGCTTTGTTAGCTTCCCATGTATGTCCCGGGATCATGGCAGTAGCCTCAGGCAGCTATATGCAGGAAATTGCCGACTTTTCATTCCAATGGCCGATGCAGCTCCTTCAGTATTATAAGCAAAGCGGCGATCTGGATTTTCTTAAGGAAATGTATCCCGTTGCCGAGAATATGCTGCGTCACTTCGAACAATTCCGCAGGGCGGATGGGCTGCTAGCGAATGTTACTGATAAATGGAACCTTGTCGATTGGCCAGAAAGTATGCGTGATGGTTACGATTGTAAACTCCACTATCCGATTAAGGACGGCTGCCATAATGTCATTAATGCCTTCTATTATGGTGCACTAACGGCTGTTTCCGAGATTCAGAATATATTACATGGGTCAAAAGCGGGCGATCTGCAGCTCGAGCTAGTCCGGGTCAAGGCTTCTTTCATTGAGATGTTTTACAATGCGGGCACCAAGCTCTTTGTCGATGCAGAAGGATCGGAGCATTCCTCGCTGCATGCTAATGCACTCCCGCTTCTGTTCGGCCTAGTCCCTGAAGAGGCGAGAGAATCAGTAGCAGCCCTAATTAGGGAGAAGCGATTAAGCTGCGGTGTGTACATGTCCTACTTTGTTCTAAAGGCTCTTGCCGAGGCGGGGGAATATGCTTTCATCTATGAGCTTATCACTTCAGAAGACCTCCATTCCTGGGGGAATATGCTGAAGGAAGGGGCAACCACCTGTTTTGAAGTGTGGTCCAAAGACCTGAAGGCGAACGCCAGCTTATGTCACCCATGGGCCAGCGCACCCATTCCGGTGCTGATCGAGGACATAGTGGGATTGAAGCCGGCAGCCCCGGGATGGAAGCAGGTATCCTTCTCTCCACGGCTGCCGGATTCCCTGAGCCAAGTTAAGCTAACGTTCCGAGTGCCTGCTGGAAACATCACTTTCGAGCTCTGCGATGGACGAATGAAACTGACAGTCCCTGAAGGTGTTACCGTTATTGAATAGCCAGGACACGGGATGGATGCAAGCCTAAATGATGCACAGGATAATTTGTTCTTGGCGGTCTGTTTGACATCAATAGAGTACAAAAAATAATCGGTTTTTACTAAAGAAACCCAAATCGATAGCTTATATAATGGGTCTGGTAAAGCGAAAAAACTATCATGGTAATAAAGTGGAGGAGTACAAACATGAATAAAATTCGTCTTGGTATTATTGGTTGCGGAGGGATGGCAAAAACTCATAGCGGGGGCTTCGGATATTTGGCAGACAAGGTTGAAATCGCAGCCACCTGCGACATTGTGATTGAGCTCGCCCAAGAGGCCGCTGAAGTGACAGGCGCGAAGCTGGCCGTTACTGATTATCATGAGCTTCTAGACCATGTTGACGCAGTGCTTATCGTACTGCCGCATGATCTTCATTTCGAGGTTGCGATGACCTGCCTGAAGGCAGGCAAGCACGTGCTCGTGGAAAAGCCGATGTGCAATACCGAAGAGGAGTGCCTCGAGCTCATCCAGACATCAGAGGAAGTAGGCAAAGTGCTGATGACTGCTTATCCGGTTCGGTTCTGGCCGATCGTATTGAAGCTGAAGGAGCTTCTCGACTCGAAGGCATACGGCGAATGCTTCCAGTTGTCCATCTGGACCGAGCAATATACCCGTTTATATGACGGGCATTGGGGGTTGTCCGCAGATCGCCTGGGTGGAGGGCAATTTTTCAGCCACGGGTGCCATTACGTCGATCTTATGCTCTGGATCATGGGCCGTCCGGTGCGCGGAACCCATCTTGGGACAAACTTCGGAACGCCTTGGATGGAGAAGGAAGGCACTAGCAACGTAACGATCGAGTTTGAGAACGGTGCACTGGGCTACCATTTCGGCACGTGGGGCGCGAGAGGCACGACGCTTGGCTGGAGCATTCACGCTCACTGCACGGGAGGGATGCTGGAGGTCAACCGCAACGATAATAAGCTGTACGCGCATACGCAGATGAAGGAGGAGAGGGCCAACCTCGAATCTGAGTCCACTCATGAAGTGCTCTATGAAGGCGATTCGAACGGCAAGTTCACGCAGCATGAGCTGGAGCATTTCCTGGATTGCATCCATACCGGCAACCGCCCGATTACGGACGGCCCTACGAGTCTACAGGGGCTTCGCGTCATTTGGCAGTTGTATGAAGCGGAGAAGAACGGTACCGTCGCAGATTTACGTGGATTGGGCTTGAACGATGATTGGCAGGCAGTGCAGCTGTCCGGCAAGGCGGAATAGCTTGATTCATACTAATAGAGCCGAACGAAAACGGGGCTGCTATCCCTGATTTCGCCAGGCTTTTTTTACATTCTGTGTAAGGCTCAATCGCACTAAGCACTAAGGATTTTACCCTTAATAATTATCGTTCAGATAAGTTTCCTCAAATCAACATCGTACAAAAAAAATGCGGTTTTTACTAAAGAATCTGAAATGGATCCCTTATATAATTGTAAAAGTAAGAGCAAGACAATACAATGTTCACTAAAAGGAGGTTGTTGTCTTTACCTATATTGATGGCGCTTCCATCATCAGGGTACCTTGGAACAGGAGAACAATCTTACGAGCACTGGCAATCATCAAGGGGTGAATAAACAAACGAAAGATAACAGCAGCCTAGACTTGGGTGTCGATGAGGGAATCATAATTGACGGGTTGTGTGCAATGGTGAACGAAATCTTAATAAAGGACATGGAGGAGATTAAACATGATTAAAACGTATAAAAAATCGGTGTGTATAACCATGATCATCCTGCTGATTAGTGTTATTCTTGGCTGCAGTAAAGAGGAACCGACAACACCTATAACGAGTGCGGAGCCAACAAAGCCGCCTATAGTGAACACCGATCCGGTCAACCTAAAGATCATGTATTTCAACACGTTGGTGTCGAAGGAAGCGGTTGAGCAATTTATTTCCAAGCCTGTGAAGCAAAAATATCCGCATATCAATATCGAGTACGTGGAAGTAGCAGCTGGTGTTTCTTTGCCGAACTTGATTGCTTCAGGACAGAACATTCCTGATATTGTGATCACGGATTACTCCAATTTGTCGAGCGCGATAGATCTCGGTTATCCGATGGATCTCCAAGAATCCGTGAAAATGGAAAAAATTGATCTGAGCAAAATGGAAGCGAGTCCCCTTGAAGGTGTAAAAGCGCTGGGAACCAAGGGAGAATTGTATGGATTGCCGCTTTATTTGGACAAATATATGATGTTCTACAACAAGGATATCTTTGATCGGTTTGCCATTCCTTATCCAACTGGCGATATGAGCTATGCGGATCTGGTCAATCTTGTGAAAAGGCTGACCCGATCAGAAGGCGGGGTTCAATATGTAGGGTATCGGTGGGGTGATTTATATACCTTCGGCTTCCAATTCGGACTGCCTGTCATTAATGCCAAAACAGGAAAAGCCGACCTCCAATCAGAAGGATGGAAGAATGCGCTGTCTCTAATGAAGCAAATGGTAGATATGGGCGTTGACAATAAAATTACTCACGAGACTTTCCTCAAAGAGAAGCGCCTCGCCATTTATCCGCAATGGATGGGAGCTGCTTACGGGTTATTCGAGAAAGAAGCAGGAGGCTTGAATTGGGACGTAGCCCCTATGCCGTATTCCAAAGATTCACCAAAAACGTCAGGACCAACCAAACCGATTTATTTATTGGCTTCATCGGTTAGTAAGAACAAGGCGCAGGCAATCGCAGCTATTTCTTATGTGACTACATCACCAGAGGTACAAATGCTTCTTTCCCAGCATGGAAGAATTAGCGTCTTGAAGGATGAAGCGATCCAAAAGCAATTCGGCACGAAGCTTGCTGTGCTCGCAGGTAAAAATGCAACCGCTGTATTCAAATATCCGTTCGGCAAGCTTCCGAATACGACTGCCTATGAATCCCTGGCATGGGATGGATTAGATACTGCCCCAGCTAGCATCATGAAGGGAATAGACGTCAACACAGCTTTGCGAACCGCGGAAGAAGAAGCGAATAAGAAGGTCGATGAATATTTGAAAACGAAGAAATAACATATTAAGCAACTTTCGTTTTCAATCAGGTTACTACCAAACAGGGGATTTGGGCATCCCGAAGCAAGCAGAAAATGGCCTGTTGTTGAATCTGGCGTTTAATCCCAGATTCCTGGCTTCTGCTCTTGTCTTCTGGCCCGAATCCCTTTTGCTTTGGCTCTTTATAGGTTCAAGATCTAGTGAATGTCTGGAGGTAATTATACGAAAGGGAGGAATAAGGATGTCGGTGAATGATGAATTGGAACAAGCTAGAACGCCAAACCAGGATCGAACAGGGGAGCGTGGATCAGAGAGCTTTATAAGCAGGAGAAAGCTTTTGTTTTCATTGGGTATGGCGGGTGCTGCTCTGGCATCAGGTAGCTTGGCACTGGCTGCAGGAGGCTCAGAAGAGGCCAGTAAAAGCGGCGGCAGCTGCTGTTCTACCAAAGTGACGCAAATTCTGGATATTGCCAGTCTGTCCGGATTGTCGGGCTCTTCTGACGGAGAACAGCTCTTGGTTCTTGGATATCATCCGGACACTTCGGTTGGCGGCGGTCGTTTGTTCTGGAACTCAACCGTTGCACGGAATCAACATGACGGAGGGAAGTTCTTTTCACCTACCGTTCCATGGACAACAACAATTGCTGATTATCTGAACGGTGTAGGCGAGACAGCAGGTATGACACTCGGCGTATGGGAACGGCCCGATTTTACCGCTTGCAGCCTGTACGATTGGGGCGGTATTTACGAAGGCAATTGCGTGGCGTCTATGAATGCAGCGTTAGCTTCTGATGTAGTAACAATCAAAGTCCCTGATAATGTTACCCTCGGCGCGCACACGTTCGATTGCAATACCAAAATCATTATTGGCGGCAGTGGAGTTGCGTTTACGGGTGTAAGTGCGGGTTTTCGTCCAAGAGATTGCCAGTACATTGAGATACGTGATTTCAAAGACATCGTAATGTCAACGAGTATTGGAGATGCTCATATATTCGTAGCACCTGCTCCAGGGGCGGATGTTGCCAGATTCATCGTTCACAATTGCTCGGCTAGCGGCGGCGTTATTGGTGTTGCGGCAAGCTTCGAAAGCGGGAGAACGATTGGCCGCTGTGAAATTACACATAACGATTTCAAGGATCAAATTGGCGAGGAAGGCGGGCAGGGCTACGGGATCCAGTACGCGAACGAGAATGCTACAGGAACTGCTATTATCGCCTACAACAAAGTTACAAGAGCAGGGCGGCATTCCTACTATGTGGCCCGAAATGCTGGTGGACTAGTTGAGCTTATCGGTAACGTCGCTATAGATCATCGGGAGAATGCTGTTATCACCAGAGATAATTTTCGTCCAGCCTTTACAATTGCTAGGGCCACTAATGTTAAGGGGTATGGAAATTGTGTAGACGGTTATTATGATGGCGCATGGGCAATCGATTGGGAGAATGAGGCTCCCCCTAACCCGCTATATGCCAAAGCGATTGAAATTTTTGGGAGTTTAATAAGAAAACCGAAAAACATTTTGAATTCGATTTCATTCGGTCTGCAATCGCCAACGGCAGAGGGTTTGCGCGGCATTAAATTTATCGGTGTCGATTACGAGTGTGATACAGTGGCAGCCCCGTTATTTGCTTTCACCTACGGTCATGATTTGTTAATCAGTAATATATCGGCACGTTTTAAGAATATGACTGGATTTTTTCGCCTTGGTCTTCTGACTGGGAACTCCGCAGCCGATTCATCGAATCATGTCATTGAGAACGTAAATGTCAACGTTGTGAATAGTCCGTCAGCAACATTATCCGTGTTCCGCATCCAGCTAGGCTCAAATACAGATCAGATCAGCACCAGCATACGGCATGTGAAATACGTTTCTGATGCGGGCACCAACATGATGTTTGATTCGGCCGTCTATGTGACGAACCCCCTGATCGAATTGATTGGCGTCGACGAGGACGGATTCGTAGGCGGACCGCTTGCGCGGACTAAATTCCCTTCCTTGCCATGGAACGGGCAGAGTAGTGCAGCAACTATAACGACCCCGGTCGGAAGTCTTACCCCTCGATATTTTGGGCAGGAGTGTTATTTGCAGAACAACAATACTTTCTGGAAAGCAAATGGGCTGACCAGCACGAACTGGGTACAGATCGGCTAGCGACCCTCACCTCACTACCAGGTGTCATGAAATCCCGAAAGATCAGTAGGAATAGAAACGGAGGAATCGATGATGTCAGATCGAGATATACAGGAACAAGAAAGGACGCCAATTCCGGATCGTGCAGGAGAACGGGGATCGGAGAGCTTTATAAGCAGAAGAAAGCTCTTGGTATCATTAGGTGTCGCGGGTGCTGCTCTGGCATCGGGAGGGCTGGCCCTAGCTGCTGGACGCGGCATTGAAGAGGAAAAGGGGGCGGAACGTCGCAGCGAGAACTGCTGCTCCTCCCGAATCCAACAAATTCCGGACATTGCCACACTGCGCACAACTCCAGGGTCTTATGACGGCGAACAGGTGTATGTCGTTTCCCATAGCAGCGTCTGGAATGGGAGCCCGATATTGGGGAGAGGGCCGTAAGGAGGAGGCATGTTCACGCGCATATCTGTGAGTGATCTGGCCAATCCGACAGATAACAACGGTACGATCATTATTGTTGATGCCAATATAGCATGGATTCGCGATGACACATTGGAATGTCGAGTTGAGGACTTCGGCGCTATCCCTGACGGTGTAACCAATAACGACACTGCTATACTAGCTGCAATAGCATCCATTCGGGCAAACCCTGTTGTCATCTTGCAGGATATTGGAGCGGGTACTATAACTGCCTATACTTCTGGCAGAGTTGTGTTCGGGCGAGGGGTGTACGTTGTATCGCCCGATGTGCTATACATTACGCAGGACATGGGGCTGCAGCTTGTAGGTCAGGGGTATCGCGGTACTAATAATGCCATTCGGGGTACAACGACTCTCCTGTTCTCAGGTGAATCGAATGGCTTCGGCATTCGCTATTATGGCGCAGGGTCAAGATCGGGTCTGATTCAGGATATGGATATTTGTTATGCTAATGCGAGTTTTACAGGCGACCTGATTGACTCGTATAGCTCACCCGGATTAAAGCTGAACCGTGTCTTCGTAGGGACCTTTGGCCTTACGGCCCAAACTAGAATAAGTACGGCAAGATGCGGTGTGCGAGCGACTTTTGACGAGTTCAATCATTTTGAAAATGTCACATTCGATGGTTTAACGGACGGTTGGTGGAGTGATGACCTTCGAGAGTCCAATCCCTTTGGCGGTACGTTAACGAGCTTTGACAACTGTGTGTTCTACGATATTACTAACAATATGATTCGTCACGACGGCAACCGGACCCGTAATGCATTAACGATTAGAAACACGGCATTCAACCCGATTCAAGTAAGCTGTCAGCGGGCAATCAAAGTGGATAACATCGATGGTATCCATATCGATACATGCGTATTAGCCGGATCTACCACTCACAAAGCAGACGTCGAATGGGTTAAGGTTACCAACGCAACGGGGACGATCCATTCCACTTCATTTAACGATTTCTCGAAAGCAGGAACATTGGGCGGTATGCTGGAAGTAACCGGAAACATCGTGTACTGCACGGACGGGTTTACTTTGATCGGCGGACCCATTCGAGCAGCGAACAATGAATTCTCAAAAGCATCCGCGGCTTACCGTGTTAGTCCTGCTTATCCCTTAACGATGCAGTTGGGGCCGGATCTGTTCAAGGGTGATGTTGGGGTCTCCTATTACATTACGCCTGATGCCGTCGATCTTAGCGGTCGGATCATTTACGCCCCAGAGCAAGATGCTTCCCCTAATAAGTTTATTAATCAGGGCACCAGAGTAACCGTCACCAGCTCAAGCGGGCATACAGTGTCGGTTGGAGATGCGAATTATAGTATATCAATCCTCCATACCGGACGTAATTTCGCATACGCGGTTAACGGCGTTCAGAGCTTTGAATTACCGATTCCGGCAATTGGGACAGAGATCGGTGTCATGGTGATCGGCACGGGAAGAAAAACACTAACCACACCGGCCGGAGTGAGCATCATTGCAGGCACAGGAAGTGCAATCACCAGCCTGTATAGCGAGAAACCAGGCTCCTATATTCGTCTCAGCGCCTTTGGTGTGTCCACTTGGGTAGTAACCAGCAAAACCGAGGGATGGGTTATATAAATTTGCAGAGTCATGCACCGAGTTGAGCAGAGTGGAATTATTTACAGTTATTTGTTATAGGGACTTATTGTGGGGGCCGCGGAAGCGGCTCCTTTTATTGCGATTGTAGGTTAGTCGTGAATACGACTATTAGTGAAGTTTGATTAACTACTCCCAAGGATCTAGGTCGCCTTTGCAGTTGGATTCTCGCCACTAAAAATAGTTCAACAGAATTCAAGTGCAACAGCGATTGTAGCCCATCTTTCTACCCTCTTACGCGCCAACCTGATATCCAACGCCAAGGATCGTCCGACACCGGGTGGTTTTTCTAATATCGTTCAATCGGTAGAATTCGTTTGCGGGCGTGAGTTCCCTCCATAATTCAAACCTTCACACTAAATTCATACCCGATCCTTTACACTAGTAACAAGAAGCTGTTACAGCGTTTGCATCCGTTAGCAGAAGGGGTGTTTGCCGTGTCACGTATTTTATTCAATCATGTATTCAAGCTGTACGGGAAAGATAAATCGCCCGTCGTCAAAGATTTCAATCTTGAAATCAATGATAGAGAGTTTATGGTGTTCGTCGGTCCGTCCGGTTGTGGAAAGTCCACGACGCTTCGAATGGTCGCGGGACTCGAGGACATCAGCAAGGGTGAGATCTACATCGGTGACCGTCTGGTTAACGATTTGCCGCCGAAGGATCGGGATATCGCGATGGTGTTCCAGAATTACGCGCTTTACCCGAATATGTCCGTCTATGAGAACATCGCATTCGGACTTCGTCTGCGCAAAATTCCGAAGCATGAAATCGATATTGGCGTGAAACGAGCGGCGCGTGTGCTCGAGATCGAGCAATTCCTCGATCGCAAGCCGAAGCAACTGTCCGGCGGACAGAGGCAACGGGTAGCACTAGGTCGAGCCATCGTGCGTGAGCCTGAGGTATTCCTGATGGACGAGCCGTTGTCGAACCTGGATGCCAAGCTGCGCGTCCAGATGCGCACCGAGATCATTAAGCTGCATAAGCAGCTTGGGGTTACTACAATCTACGTAACGCATGATCAGACCGAAGCGATGACGATGGGGAACCGAATCGTGGTCATGAAGGACGGGATCATTCAACAGGTGGATACGCCGGAGCAAATTTATAACAATCCGGTCAACACTTTTGTAGCCGGTTTCATCGGCTCACCGCCGATGAACTTCATACAAGGTCGACTAGAGGAACGTAACAATCGACTTGAGTTTCATACGAACCGCTTCGCTCTCGAAGTTCCTCCGGGCAAAGCCGCTGCTCTGCGCAGCAAACATCAGGTGAACAAGGTAGTCCAGCTAGGGGTGCGTCCAGAAAATATTAGTGCGGAGCCGATCATGTTCGAAGCATTCCCGAATGCTGTCATTACCGGTGTGCACCAGCTAAGTGAGCTGATGGGTGCAGATCGGTTCGCCTATCTGGACATTGGCAATAAGACCAATCTTGTCGTAAGGGTTAATCCTCGTATTCTTTTTGATGAAGATACCAAGGTGGAAGTAGCGATTGATATGAACAAGGTATTGTTTTTCGATGTGGATTCAGGCGCAAGATTAATTGACTGACCATGGGGGGTTATGCATGTCATGAGCAGCAAACGAACGGTGTGGCGCCCCGCGGCGATAATCGCTATGGTTGCGGCCATTCTAATATCAGGTAATATTCCCTCTGGGCTGGTCCCGGCGTATGCAGACTCCGCTCCTCAGCAGCAAGCGGCAGCTGTCGATAAGCAATCCTTTCAACTGAATGATGAGCTTGGTGCTTATTATCTAGACGTACTGGCTGATTGGACTAAGAAAGGCTACAAGCCTGCTGCCCAGAGAAGTCCTCAAATTGTGCAGGGGTCTGCAATTACGGCGCAATCCGATACCAAGCTCGCCTCCGTTGGCTCCTATGAGGGCAAATCCGGGGTACTGATCTGGAAGAGCGATAGGGAGAACTGGATCGAGTATGTTGTGGATATCGCGCAGGAAGGCCTCTATGAAATGTCGCTTTCCTATCATCCCTATAACGAATCCAGTCAAACCGGGTTATCTTCCAACCGTCATCCGGCTGTTCTGTCCTTGCAGATTGACGGTGCTTTCCCTTACAGGGAAGCCAGAGCCTTAACATTCCGCAGAAAATTTCAAGATGACCTTCCAGTGAAGAAGGCAAGCAACGGGGATGATATTCGTCCTCGTCCCATCGAGCTTAGAGGATGGTTGACAGAACCGCTGGCCGATTCGGCTAGCAGTTACTCCCAGCCGCTGCAATGGTATTTAAGCAAAGGCAAACACACTTTGCGATTCGCCGGATCGACTCCGATTGTTGTCGAATCGTTGTCCCTGAAGGCGCCGACTGTTATTCCGGACTATCAACAGGTTGCGGCCTCATACAAGAAGGGGGAAGCAGCCCAGAACGCTGCCACTCAGACGATTCAAGCGGAGCAAGTAACGTGGAAAAACGATGTAGCCATTCAATTGGAGTCGAATAAGGATGCGTTTATGAAGCCCAGAACCAATGGGAACGTTATCTTCAATGGCCTTGGCGGGGATCGTTGGCAGTCAGGCGGACAGACCGTGGCTTGGAATATTGAGGTGCCGGAGAGTGGACTTTACCAGATTGCGATGCGCACTTTCCAGGGATATTCTTCGAATAAATCGGTTTTTCGGTCCATTGCGATTGATGGCAAAGTTCCTTTCAAGGAACTCCAGGAGTATCGGTTCCCTTATTCATACAAATGGAGTGGAACCAGCCTGGAGGATGCAGGGGGCAAGCCCTATGAGTTCTACTTGGAGAAGGGGAAACACCAGCTTAGTATGACGGCTACGCTCTCCCCTTTCCTGCCTGTTATTGTCCAAGGAGAGCGGGTCACTAACCTGCTCAGGAAGACAGATGAGGACATCAGGGCCATGACGGGTGGACAGATCGATCGCAATCGCACATGGAAGATTCGTGAGGAATTCCCTGAGCTTCTCGAGCAGCTGGAGTCGGCGAAGACAGAGCTGAAGCTGATGTCTGAGCTCATGCTGGCCGCTAACAAGCAGCGGGACAATACGATTCAGACCATCCAAACGACACTGCAGGATTTAACCGATTATCTGAAGTATCCGAATGAGATTCCTTACCATATGGACGATATATCCAACATTATTGAACGGATTGGCGGTATTCGTGAGGTTCTGATTCGTTCACCTCTTATGCTCGATCAGATTTATCTGGTTCCAGCGGGCAAATCATTGCCGAAGATGGAAGCAGGTTTCTGGCAGAGAACGAGCAATACGGTTCGTAACTTCATTTACTCCTTCACCCGTAAGGAAGATATTAATCAAGTCGATGAGGATACGCTCAATGTGTGGGTAAACCGCAGCAGAGACTACGTCAATCTGCTTCAGGAGCTCGTAAATGAGACGTTTACACCGCAGACAGGCATCAAGGTCAAAGTAAATTTATTGCCAAATGAGAATTTGCTTGTGCTCGCTAATGCCGCCGGGCTTTCACCGGATGTGGCGCTCGGACAGCCGCAGGACAAGTCCATTGATTTCGCTATGCGCAACGCCCTTCTGGACCTGACGCAGTTTCCTGATTTCGAGAAAACGGCCAAGCAATTCGCACCAGGCGCAACCTTGCCTTTTTATTACAATGGGGGCTATTATGCCCTTCCCGAGACCCAGTCGTTCAAGGTGCTATTTTATCGCAAAGACATCCTGAAGCGGCTTGATCTGAAGGTTCCGGATACGTGGAACGATGTTTATGAGATGCTTCCAACGCTGCAGCAAAATGGATACAACTTCTTTGTGCCTCCTGCTGACAACCTGCAGTTCTTTTATCAGAATGGCGCTGAGTTCTTCTCCAAAGATGGGATGAGAACAGCCATGAACACGCCTGAGGCATTCAAGGGCTTTAAGCAGTGGACAGATCTGTTCAATATTTACAGTCTTGAGAAGCAGGTACCTAATTTCTTCCAACATTTCCGCAAAGGTACCTATCCAGTCGGAGTGGCGGATTATAATACGTACTTACAGCTGTTGGTGGCTGCACCGGAGCTGTCTGGCTGGTGGGGAATTGCGCCAATGCCAGGAACCAAGCAAGCGGATGGAACTGTCGCCAGGTGGGCGGCTGGAGGACAATCGACCGGATTTATTTATAAATCCTCCAAACATCCGCAGGAATCATGGACTTTTCTGAAATGGCTGTTATCAGCAGAAACGCAAGAGTTGTATGGCTCTAATCTGGAGTCGTTCAACGGTGCGGCATTCCGCTGGAATACGGCTAATATTGAAGCTTTCACGAAATTGCCGTGGCCGAAGGATGACTTGCAAGTGATTCTGGAGCAATGGCGCTGGTATAAGGAAGTGGCGAACCTGCCCGGTTCTTATTTTCTGGCGCGAGAGCTCAGCAATGCCTGGACTCGCACGGTCGTTGACGGGATGAATTATCGTGAATCGTTAGAGGAAGCCATTAATAACACGGATCGAGAGATGGTCCGCAAGCAGCAGGAATTCGGATTCGTCACGGCCGATGGTCAAGTAACGCATACGCTCGATCTGCCGCAAGTTACAGTTCCGTGGGAAGGGGTGAATAAATATGTCGCAAAGTAATCTGGGGAAGCTGAGCAATAACGCGGCCTCTCCTGCAAAAGAGCCCATAACGCTTCGTCTCAAAAGCTTCCTGAAGCTATTGTGGAAATATAGGCTCTCCTATGCGTTCATTGCTCCTTTTATGCTCTGCTTCATAGCTTTCATCCTGGTCCCTGTCATCCTGGCGGTTCTGCTCAGCTTCACGTATTTCAACGCGATCGAGCCGCCCAGATTCATTGGCTGGCAGAACTTTCAGTATCTGCTTTCCCAGGACCTGATTTTCTTGAAGCACGCTCTCCCTAATACGATCAAATTCGCTGTCATTGTTGGTCCAGGCGGTTATGCTGCAGCCTTTCTGTTGGCTTGGCTTATCGCACAGCTGCCTGGTAAAGCAAGAACCTGGTATGCTCTCGCGATGTATACGCCTTCACTGACTGCAGGAATCGCGATGGGAATCGTGTGGCTGCCCTTACTAACAGGGGATCGGATCGGATATTTGAACAGCTTCCTGTTGAAATTCGGGTTCATCCAGGAGCCCATCCTGTGGGTCACCAATAAGGCTTATTTAATGAACTCCATGATGGTAGTTACCCTTTGGTCAAGTATGGGAGTAGGGTTCCTGGCCATGCTTGCAGGGTTGCTCGGAGTGAACCGGGAGTTATACGAGGCCGGACGTCTGGATGGCATCAAGAGTCGATTGCAAGAAATTTGGTACATTACAATTCCTTCGATGAAGCCGCAAATGTTATTCGGTGCTGTAATGGCGATTGTAGGCACATTCAAGGCTGGTGCGATTGGCACAGAGCTGTCAGGACAATTTCCAACACCAGAATATGCGGGTACGCTGCTGATCACTCATATTCAGGACTATGGGGAAGTGCGATTCGAAATGGGTTATGCCTCCGCCATCTCTGTATTTCTGTTGCTGATCATGTATATGTCCAACCGATTGGGATTCCGATTGTTCGGAAGCAAGGGGGATGAATAATGGCTGCCATCGTCCGTAAGATGAAACATGCAGTAAGCTTAACCAAGCTACGCAGATCGATACTCGTACGCTCAAGCACATTTGACAAGCTGTTGTATGTGTCGCTAACCCTATTCGCTCTGTTCATGCTGCTGCCTATTGTATATATATTTAATCATTCGTTGAAGCCCTATAGCGAGCTGTTCGTGTATCCGCCGAATATCCTGGTGCGGGAGCCCACACTGCAGAGCTTCATGGAGCTGTTCATAGTTACAAGCTCTTCGGTCATTCCAGTTACCCGGTATTTGTTCAATAGTGTTATTGTCGCCGTTCTGGTCGTTGTCGGCACCATTTTTGTAAGCACCTTATGTGCCTATCCGCTCTCCAAGCATAAGTTCCCAGGACACAAAGCGCTATTCGCTGTTATCCTGCTATCGCTCATGTTCGCTTCCGAGACGGTACAAATACCGAGTTATCTGGTTGTTGTGAATCTCCATATTATTGATACGTATTGGGGACATATTTTGCCGCTTTTGGCTGCGCCGGTCAGCGTCTTCTTGATGAAGCAGTTCATCGATCAAGTGCCGAATGAGCTGCTTGAAGCTGCTAAGGTGGATGGAGCTCATGAAATACGCATATTCCTGCAAATTGTGATGCCCATCTGTGTTCCTGCTGTTGCAACGATTGCTATATTGGCCTTCCAGGGCACTTGGAACAATGTGACCAGCTCCTCGCTCTATATGCAGGATGAGGCGATGAAGACGTTTCCGTTCTTTTTGTCCACCTTGACCAATGGGCTGGTGAATAATGTCGCAAGGCAAGGCGCGGCAGCGGCGGCAGCACTTATTATGTTTGTACCGAATTTCCTTATATTCCTGTTGTTTCAGAGGAAGGTCATTGCCACTATGGCGCATTCAGGAATTAAATGATGGGCGAAGAAGGGAGGTGCTTCCCATGTATATAAACAATAAATTTCGGCATGTAAGGATCCTGCTAACGATAGCCTGTGTTGCCGTTCTGCTGTTCCTGTGTGTGCCGATTACGGCCTCGGCCGAGGTGACCTACTGGACGAACTCGAAGGATAGTGACGGCTCTTTGATCTACACTCAACCAGCCTACTACCCTGTTGGAGTTCTGGGGAATGGACTTAAGGTGCCGGACAAGGATAAGCCTGGGGTGATGAATGCCTCCCCCCTGCAGACTCCGAAGGATGTTTTCATAGACAGCAAGGATCATATCTATATCGCGGATAGTGGGAACAACCGCATAGTGGAGTTAGATCCAGCCGGCATATGGCTTCGCTATCTGACCGTTTCGGAAAGCCCGCTGAATAAGCCGGAAGGTGTGTTCGTTACAGCGGATGGTGATATTTATGTGGCTGACACGGGGAATAAGCGGATCGCTCGTCTATCGAAGGACGGCAAGCTAATCAAGGAATATAAGCTCCCTCAGTCCAAATTCATTCCTGCCGATTTTAAGTTCGATCCTATAAAATTGGTTGTAGATAAGCGGGGTTTCCTGTACATTGCCACGCTTGGCGGCTATCAGGGGCTGCTCCAGCTTGATCCGGACGGGAATTTTCAAAGCTTCTACGGGGCTAACCCGACTGAACTATCCGCACTCGACCAACTCAAGAAGATGCTCTATACGAAGACTATGTATCAAAATGAGATGAGTAAGCTTCCTGGCTCCCTGAGCAGCGTGGCGGTGGATAAAGAAGGGTTTATTTATACAACTACATCGGGTAATATCTCGGTAAATCAAGTGAAAAAGCTGAATATCCGCGGTCTGAATATGATTCAGTACAATACGGATCAGGTCAGCAAGGTGTCTCGAACATTCGGAGAAATACGGCCGCGGGATCGGAAATTCGTGGCAGGCCAGGGCTTCGCCAAGCCGCAGCTCATTGACGCCGCCATAGATAATAACGGGAATATTACAGTCATTGACGGCATGTACAAGGTGATCAGTCAATATGATGCGAACGGCAATCTGCTCTACTTCTGGGGAGGGCCTTCCTCGGATTCAACAACCCAGCTTGGACTAATGAAGAACCCTGTGGCAATCGATGCGAACTCTCGCAATGATCTGTTCATTCTGGACGGTCAAGAGGGCATTATTCAAGTGTTCAGGCTGTCCGAATTCGGCTTACTAGTGAATAAAGCGAATGGGCTCACGATGCAAGGGCGGTATGAAGAGAGCGAGAAGCCGTGGAAAGAAGTGCTGCGCAACAACAGGTACTTCACTCCAGCCCTGCTTGGTCTTGGCAAGGCCGAATATAAGAAAGGCAACTATGAACAAGCGAGCCAGTACTTTTATGACGGAGGAAGCCGCAGCGGATATAGTGATGCCTTCTGGCAAATACGGCTTAATTGGTTTCAGTCTCATTTCTCGACATTGGCAACAACTGTGATCGTCATAATTGCTGCTTTCATGCTTTTCAATCGAATCACCCGCAAAGCCGCCTGGAGAATAGCTTGGCATAACCGCAAGCGCTCTTCTCTTCCCATTGTTGTGCAGCTGAAGCAGATGTTCACCATCCTCCGTCACCCTATTGATGGTTTCAGTGCGCTTCGCTATGAGAATAAAGGCAGCTATTGGAGCGCGTTAGCCATTCTTCTTATGGTCTTCGGTTCTATATCGATCATAGCGCTATATACGGGATTCACGTTCAATACTGTGGATACACAGCGGCTTAACCTTGTGCTCCTGTTCGGAGAATTCCTCATCATTTGGCTCGGTTGGGTCGTATCCAACTACTTTGTCAGCTCCATCTATCGCGGGGAAGGCCGATTCCGTGACGTATTCATCGCGAGCAGCTACGCGCTTGTACCTTTAATTTTCGTAGGTATTCCGCTTGCGGCACTTTCCAATATCATGACCCTGTCGGAGCAAGCCATTTACAATTATATGTTTGACGGAATGGTGATCTGGATCGTTCTTATGATTTTCTGGAAAATCCAGTCTCTGCAAAATTATTCGGTGGGGGAAACGAGCATTAATGTCGTCCTCAGCGCATCTGCTTTCATTATGATGGCTGTCTTGATCATGATTACATTCGGATTATCCAGCGATATGTCATCCTTTATTTATGAAGTGTATCAGGAGGTGAGGGTGCGATGACCAGGTTTCTCAAACAGCTCCGTTGGATCGTGCCTCTGCTTCTGCTGGCTGCTGCAGTAACCTATGTCGTGACTCACCTGCAGATTGAATCCATTGAACGTGCCTCATCGAATGCAAGTGCTAATGCTAACCCGCCAGGTGCGGTTAAGGTGAATCAAGGACCGGGAGAGCTTCCTAACGAGGCGAATTTCAAGGTTGTCGGTGAGAATGAGAGGCTTAAGCTTAAGCTGGATGCTGCTACTGCACAATTTATAGTGGAAGACAAACGCGACGGGCGTATATGGCGCTCATACCCGGACCCGGAGCAATGGGCAGGAGAGACTAGCCCTGGATTATGGCGTTCTCATCTTCGATCTCCCATCATGTTTCAATATATTGACCTATCTGGTGCCAAGACACAGCCGAAGGAATCGAATCTTCTGGATCAGCAAGGGAAGATCAAGGATTTGCAGACGTTCGAGGGCGGTTTTCGGGTGACCTTCGAGATGCCTGCTGCGCAGCTGACGATTCCTATAGAAGTCAAGCTGGAGGGAGACTCGGTAACAACACGAATCATTGATTCCGGCATACAGGAAGGCAAGCTCAGCCTATTGTGGGTTCGCTTGTATCCGTTCTTCGGCGCCGAGCGTTCTGTAGGTCAGGATGGGTACATGTTCATCCCGGATGGCTCGGGTGCACTCATTGATTATGAGCCAGACCATGGCAATATTAATCGGATTTATCGTGAGCCGGTATTTGGACGGGATATTGCTTTTCAGCTAGACAATAAAATGGAGAATTCCCGCCGAAAAGTAACCATGCCCATATATGGGGCGAAGAACGAGAATACCAGCTTTTTGGCCGTATTGGAGGAGGGAGCTGAATATGCGGAGGTCCTTGCTTCACCATCCGGAGTGTTCAGCACCTACAACTGGATTACAGGCCAAGCGAACTATCGGAACAGCTACAAGCAAGTGACGAACGAAGCGAGGGGACGATTCTTCATCACCTACAATAAGAAGGAACGGTTTCATTCCGATCGGGTGACTCGTTATCTCCTGCTCGACAGCTCCAAATCTGACTATGTGGGTATGGCCGAGCGTTACCGTCAATATTTGATGGAGACGGCCAATATGAAGAAGCTGAAGCCTAAAAGCAACAAAGTACCTATGGATATTGTGATCGTGGGCGCAGATTCATCGGCAGGTTTAATAAAAGATCGTTACGTGAAGGCCACGACTACGACAGAAGCGATGCAGATGATTCATCTCTTATATGGACTAGGAATTGACCAGATGAATGTCCGGTACTGGGGCTGGCAAGAGGACGGGATCGGATCTTCCGAAGCGTTAACTCATGTAGATCGCAGGCTTGGGGGAACAGCCGGGATGAAGGAATTCGTCAATTTTGCGCAGAAGCTGGATATCCCCGTCTTCCTGCAAACCCGGTACACGCATCATAATACAAGAGCGGGCGGGTTCTTCAGCCGCTTGCATGGATTGCGTGACTTGGGCGGAACTCCTGTTAATCCTCTGGCAAGCCTTAAATTTATAGAGAGCCGCGTATTGGAGAAGGATATTGCTTATTACAAGGAGCTCGGCATTGAAGGGATCGAAGTACACGGCATTGGTCAAAATCTGAATAGCGATTATAACGCGAATTATGGTGCTTCAAGAGAAGAAAGCCGCGCCATCCAGCAATCATTTCTAACCAGACTGCGTGAAGGTGTCGGCAAAGTAATCAGCAACCAATCTAATTTCTATGCCATGCCTTACAGTGACGGTATTGTTGAGCTTGCCGATGATTATTCTTTCGATCTGTTCTCCACTGCAGGCATTCCATTCTCGCAGATCGCGATTCATGGGCTGATTCCATACACGTCCAAGTCATCGAACGAGCGTGATCAATTCCGTCAAGACTTCTTGCATGATCTGGAATACGGCTCGAATCCTTCATACACCTTCACCCACTCCGCTTCGGAAGACTTGAAGCATATCGACCATCTGTTTATGTATAGTCCGGCCTATAAGGATTGGGAGCAAACGGCTGTACAGGAATATCAGAAGTGGAACGAAGCGTTGGGGGATGTACAGGATCAATTTATCGTAAACCATCGCATTCTGACAGATCAAGTTAGGGAAACGACTTACGCGAATGGGAAAAAGATCATAGTGAACTACGGTTTCAGTCCCTACACGTATGAGGGCAAAACTATAAACGCGGAAGACTACTTGATTGTGAAAGGGGGCGAGAAGCGATGAAGATCTCGACGCGCAAGCTTAAATCCTCATCGATTCGAAAATTCGAGGGCTCCTTGTTCATTGCTCCCTGGGTTTTGGGATTTATCATCTTCATGGCTCTTCCGCTCGCATACTCGTTCTATATGAGCTTTCACCAAGTGAGAATTCTCGCTTCGGGAGTTCAGACCAAATATAGAGGATTGTATTATTACAAGTACATCCTGTTCGAGAACGGCAGCTTGCTGTACAACCAGCTCATTCCGTTTCTAAGGCAGGCGTTAATGATGCTGCCGATTATCGTGGTGTTCTCCCTGCTGGTTGCCATTATGCTTAATCAGAAGTTCTGGGGGCGCACCTTCTTCCGGGCGGTGTTCTTCTTACCCGTCATTTTCACTACGGGGCAGGTTGTAACCGAGTTTATTAGTCAAGGTGAAGGCAATATCGATTTCTTGTCCCGATACAATTTGACCGCGCTTATCGTAACCTACGTACCCGCAGCATGGGCCGAGCCTATCGTCAGGGTTCTCGATTCCTTCGTGCTTATCCTATGGTACTCTGGTGTGCAAATTCTGATATTCCTGGCTGGAAGGCAGACGATCCCTCTTTCGGTATATGAAGCAGCGCGAATAGATGGTGCGAACCCTTGGGAAACGTTCTGGAAAATTACATTACCCGCGATGATGCCTTTTATACTGCTTAACTTGATTTATACGACGGTAGATTTGTTTACTTTTCCTGGAAATCCGATTTTGACGCAAGTCAATACAGCCGAATACGGACTCTCCAGTGCGCTTGCATGGATCTATTTTGTGATTATCTTCATCTTTCTTGGCCTGATCTACTTTATGTATAGCCGCGTCTTCCGCTCTATGCAAGCGGCCAAATCACGATAGGAGGCAGTCGTCATGGCCAAAATAAATACAGAACGCCGTTTCCCATCGATCAATCTTATGAAGCTTAGACTGTGGTTGACCAAAGCCAGATATTTCATTATTGGCAAAGAAGCAGATAAGGGTCTCCTGTTCCGACTGTTCATTTACTTGCTGCTTATCGACATAGCTTACATTTACTTGAATCCGATTTTCTATATGATCTCTACTATGGTCAAGAATACCGCCGATCTGATAGATCCATCCGTCAGTTGGGTACCGCACCGAATATTCACAGGTACGCTGCAGGATGCCTGGTCCAAGCTTCATTATCCCAAGTGGTTCGGAATCAGCCTGATGCTTGCCGTGTCGGTCTCCCTGCTGCAGACTTTCTCTTGCGCGGTAGCGGGTTATGCATTCGCTAGGCTGGATTTTCCGTTAAAAAATTTCTGGTTCGTCTGCTTGCTGCTCAGCTTCGTAGTGCCGCAGCAGGTCATTATTCTGCCGGAGCTGATCGCTGCAAGTCAGCTTCATCTGATGAAAACATACATCCCTATTGTGCTGCCGGCTGTGTTCGGCCATGGCTTGAAAGGCGCATTGTTCGTTATTATCTACAGGCAGTTTTTCTCTACTCAGCCTAAGGAGCTGGAAGAAGCAGCTCGTATAGACGGCGCAGGTGTGATCAGGGTATTCCTCCGAGTCATGCTGCCGCTATCCAGGCCTGCCATACTGGTCGTATTCCTTTTCTCCTTTGTGTGGACTTGGAATGACTATTACACCCCTAGTATGTTCCTTATTGGGGCAAAAGACGTGCCGCTCTCCATGGGCGTATCACAGATTAACACGGCGCTTGCTGCGCAGGCTGCCCAGACAGGTCCTTCCTTATTCGATGAACCTCTGAAGATGGCTGGCTCCTTCCTGATTATATTACCGCCACTACTCCTGTACTTGTTCGCACAACGCTGGTTTGTCGAGAGTGTGGAGCGTACTGGCTTGGTCGAATAGCAAGGGTTACCCCAGTCCAGCAAGCGACTGGGGTTTTCTTCCTTTTATTCCGAGCAGGATTTTAACTATTGGTGTGGAATGCATAGTGAAAATAGTTGAGCGGCAGGAGGGGATCATAATTCGTATTCTGATCATTGAGGATGAACCTAAGATTCGTGAGGTGTTGATTGCCTATTTTGTCAATGAAGGCTGGGAAACCGAGCATACAGGCAACGGTCATGAGGCGGTCTCGAAATTTGATTACGGGCAGCATGATCTCATCGTGCTGGATCTCATGTTGGAAGGTCTTCCAGGCGAAGAGGTATGCCGCCTTATCCGCGAGAAATCGAATGTTCCCATTATTATGCTTACGTCCAGAGCACGTGAGTCCGATACAATTAACGGGCTCAATCTCGGTGCGGATGATTATATCGTCAAGCCGTTCAGAGCTAAGGAAGTAGTGGCCCGAATTTATGCGTTAATGCGCAGAGTGATGCCGGATAAACATAATGGACAACATGAAGAGACGATCAAATTCAATCGCGGACAGCTTATCGTGCAGCTGGAAGAGAAGGAAGCGATTCTGAACGGACATAGAACAGGACTAACGGCTACAGAATTCAAGCTTTTATCGGTGATGAGCGCTGTGCCTAACAAGGTTTTCAGCCGTATGGATTTATCCTACAAGGTGCAAGGGTATCGATATCAGGGTGATGGGCGTGCAATCGATGCTCATGTGAAAAATCTGCGGAAGAAAATAGAGCCCGACCCCGTTCAACCGATCTATATCGTCACCGTGGTAGGTCTTGGCTACAAATTTGCAGCTATGCCCGATGAAACGGATCGTAAGGAATGAAGAGTTACCTCCATCTGTTTCGTAAAATGAATGTTATTTTGTTTCTCTCCTTCCTTGTATTTTCATCCATCTTCATTTTCCTGATTGTAAGTCTTTACAATATGAATTGGAATCAACTGTTCGACAGCTTCAAGGGCAAGGATCTGGATAAAGCTGTTTATTTGATCATGGATGATATGAGAAAAGAGCAAATCGTGGAAGGACCATTGACTGAGCAGCAATCCGATTGGCTGAAGAGGCGTGCTGTTCTGTACGGGGTGATGCTGCGTTATGAGAATGAGGATTCCAAGGAGATCTGGTTCGACACATTTGCCAAATCAAACAGAGAGCCTGAGGACGATGTGTGGCGAGGGGTAGTATATGTCAACGGCGGCAATCTGAATGGGATTGTCAAGGTGTCCCATCTTGCTGAGAAGGGTGAGCTGGATCCTGCATTCCAAGGATTCCGGGAGATGATGCGCAAACGGACGAACCTGCTGATTGGAGCAATTATTGTTGTGGCGATCGTATTCAGTCTGCTGATCTCGAGGAAGCTGTCCCGGCATCTTCAGCTTGTTTATACAATGGCTGCTGATATTAGCGCCGGCAAGCGAGATGTGTTCATTCCAGTGCGAGGACCGGAGGAGGTTCGCCGGCTCGCCACGACACTGAACGATATGACCGCTGAATTGAAGCGGCAAGAGGATTGGCGATATCACCTGATGGAGGATTTCATGCACGAGTTACGTACACCGCTCACCTCCATCTTGTCCCAGGTGGAAGCCATCGTCGACGGACTATTCGAACCAGATCCCGAACGTCTGCAGGATATTTATGACGAGATGGTTCGTCTGTCCAGACTCGTGAATGATCTAGAACGGTTATCTGAAGCGGAGGCAGCCCGATTCACTATGAATGTCCGAAGGACCAATATGACAGAATTAGTGAGACGTATGTATCTCAACAACAAGGCACTGGCACGTGAGAAAGGAATCAAGCTCCTGTTCGAGCCGACCAATGTTCCTTGTTATGCGGAAGTGGATCGGGACAAAATAGTCCAGGTGATGACCAACCTCATGTTGAATGCAATCCGATATACGTCAGAAGGCGGGACAATCACATTAAGGGTCGATTGGTCGGCAGATGTGACCATTGTGGAGTGTGAGGATACTGGCATTGGGATCAAGGCCGAGGATTTGCCTTATATATTCAATCGTTTGTACCGCGCAGACAAATCTCGATCGCGATTCAGTGGAGGGGTTGGACTTGGACTGAGCATTGCCAAGGCGCTTGTCGAGGCGCACAATGGCAATATTGAGGCGACGAGCGTTGTGGGGCGGGGCTCGAGCTTCGTGATTCGGCTGCCGAACATATATGCGGGCTTTGGCGATAGTTCGGATAAAGTCTGATTCAAGCTGATGGCTTTCTGGCTATAAGTGTGAATGTCTTTGGTATTCCTTTGTCGAATACATCAGATGAGGCATTCGCTTCTTCCACTAACTGTTCAATGATCAGTCCTGAGCTAGCTATGCCTGTGACAATCTCTCCAAGTGTCCATTTGCGCAATTTCACTTTGAGCATCGAGGCTGGATCCGTATCAGACACGAACTTGGAGTAAGCGACATCGGATTCTTCCAATGAAGTGTCGAAGTAATCGCCGGTTACCTTATGTTTGCGAATGGCAGCCGTTGTACCTTTCGAGCTAATGAGCTTGGTGGATACAGGGTGAAAGTCTTGCAAGATCAGCTTACCTCCGGAATGTAACAGCTTAGCGATAACGGTGGCTAGAGCGTTCAGATCCAAGAAATAGTGAAGGATGCCGAACTCCATCAATACGATATCATAATCACCGGATAGCTCCGTCTCCGGTAACTCGAGTACATCCTCTACGACATAGCGGATGGTTACACCAGCGGCGCCAGCGAGCTCGCTGGCGTATTTCGCATTCTCTGAAGCGAAATCGATAACGGTAACCTTCGCCCCAAGAAGGGCCATCGGTACGGCTTTACCGCCATGAGAGCCTAGCAGATTGGCAACCTTCTTGCCTTCCAAATCACCAGCATACGCAGCAAAAGAACGGATCTTGGCTGCAGGGTCTTGTGTAATTCTCGCTGCGGCTTGCTCTGGAGTGCCAAAACGATTAACCCAAGCATCGTAAGCGTGCTGATTCCATGCATGTTCATTGTTAAGATTCATTTCTTTTTGCATTATGGATTCCATCCTCTGCAGTGCATTCATTTGTAATCAGTATAATAGACAGGCCTGTAAGTCGCAAATAGTCAGGAGAGCCTTTTTGTTTCAATTGTGTTGCATTAAAATACATAATAATGCATAATAATAAGTATAGGGAGAACAAACAGATTAGAAGGAGTGGAGCCTCATGATGATTGCATTCGATAATCGGATCCCGGATTCATTCATGTTGGAACAATTGATAGGGCAGGATACGAACTATAAGTACAGATTAACAACACATGACCGAGCTTCGCAGCCTGGCAATGCGAATGATCGCTATATAGCCGTATATGATGATAATCAATTAGTTGGCTTCGGACATTTATGCATGGATGCCCCAGCAGCAGGCGATGAAGTCACTTCCGAGGCCATATTCGTTTCACCTAATCACCGCAACCCGGATCTCAAACAAACCATTCAAAAGCTGCTGCACGCCCGCAAATACAGCCGCAGCTTATAATGTCATTGATAGAAAAAAATTACTAACCCCGACAAAGATTGCGGGGTTATTTTACTTTGCATGGAACTAGGTTTGATGTATGATGGGATATAACGCGCAAGCTTACGGCACATGTAAGCTTCGTCAAGGGAAAAAAAGGATCGGGAGGTTGAAGCTATGAATGATTTGAAACACCAAATTCTAGATCTGCTTAAAGAAGACTCCCGCCGCGGTGTTGATATCATCGCGACGATGTTGGACATTTCGCAGCAAGCAGTCATCGAAGCGATCGATGAGATGGAAACGGATCACGTGATTGTGAAATACGCGACCATAGTCAACTGGAGCAAGGTAGACGACGAGAAGGTTACGGCCTTGATCGAAGTGCAGATTACTCCTGAACGAGGACGCGGTTTCGATGCGATAGCAGAACGCATTTATTTGTACCCGGAAGTGAAGTCTGTATACTTGATGTCCGGCGCGTATGATCTGCTCGTTGAGATAGAAGGTAAGAACTTGAAAGAAGTGGCATCATTCGTCTCGAATAAGCTTTCTCCAATCGAGAGCGTGCTTTCAACAAAAACGCATTTTATACTTAAAAAATACAAGCAAGACGGAATCATCTTCGAAGAGCATGTGGATGATCACCGGATGCAGATTTCACCATAAAGGAAGAGATGGCGATGATTAATCAAGAAGAGCTGCGACCAGGAACTGCAGGTACCGATAAGTCGATGAAGGATTATTTGTCTCCGCTCGTCCGCGATATTCCGCCTTCTGGAATACGCAAATTTTTTGACCTTGTGAGTGCTAGTAAAGACATTATTTCCCTAGGGGTAGGCGAACCCGATTTTGTAACCCCATGGCGTGTGCGCGAAGCTTGTGTCTATTCACTTGATCGAGGAAGAACACAGTACACCCCTAATGCGGGTATGCCTGAATTGCGTGAAGCAATCGCTGAATATTTGCAGCGTTCATTTGCAGTTACCTATGAACCTAAGGATGAGGTAATTGTGACGATTGGGGGCAGTGAAGCGATTGATCTTGCTCTGCGTGCACTCATCTGTCCCGGTGATGAGATCCTCATCCCAGAACCTTGTTATATTTCATACTCCCCGATTACCCAAATAACGGGAGGCGTGCCGGTTGGGATTGAGACCTTTGCGAAGGATAACTTCAAGCTCACGCCGGAAGCGTTACGTGCTAAGATCACGCCGAAATCCAAAGTGCTCATGGTATGTTACCCTAGCAATCCTACCGGGGGTATTATGACACTAGAGGATTGGCTGCCGATTGCGAAGATCGTGGAAGAGAATGACCTGATTGTGATTTCCGATGAGATCTATGCCGAGCTGACTTACGGTACGAAGCATGTGAGCTTTGCCGCTCTGCCAGGGATGAAAGACCGAACTATTCTGGTTAGTGGATTCTCCAAAGCTTTCGCGATGACAGGTTGGCGGATGGGATACGCATGCGGACACCCTGATCTAATCTCTGCCATGCTCAAGATCCATCAATATACGGTCATGTGTGCGCCCGTTATGGGTCAGGTTGCGGCTTACGCAGCACTTACCCATGGAATGGATGAAAAGGATCGGATGGTGGATGCTTACAATCAACGCCGCCGTCTTGTTGTAAAAGGCTTCCGCGAGATGGGACTGGAGTGTCACGAGCCGCAAGGGGCTTTCTATGCCTTTCCTTCTGTTTCCTCTACGGGTTTGTCCTCGGAAGAGTTCTGTCAAAGGCTATTGTACGAAGGTAAAGTAGCGGCAGTGCCTGGTCAAGTATTCGGGATAGGCGGAGAGGGCTTTATTCGTTGTTCCTACGCTACGTCTGTAGGACAATTAACTGAAGCTTTAGACCGTATTTCTGGTTTTGTCGACAAAATAAGAGTTGGTTAGATGAATTCAGCATACCTCGTAGTACTTTGGATACTCCCCAATGTTAGTTATTTCTGGTATATTGGTCTTAGTACCAGCGATATTAACAGCTTGTCTTAAGGTTCGATACGGAGGGAGGGGTTCCAGTGTATAATGAAGCAGGTATGGTCCATTTGTCCAATCATGGCCTTGCACGTGAACAGTCATTACCGATCCGTTGGTCGTACCGTCGTAAGCACCAAACCTCTGAGCAGGAGTCTCTAACTCTTTCGTTGGAGGAAGAGATAATTCGACTGCGAATGTCAATGGAGCAAGCTTTCTTAGACAACCAATCGTTGACGGCAGAGCATGTTGTGGATATTAGCCGGATGCTGGATGAGAAGATTAATGAATATATGCGCAAGTCCCTATAGGACTGACATTACAATCTATTGAAACCCGTTCCGCGGCTATCCGCGGGGCGGGTTCTTATTCGTCCAATAGATGGAAGAAGGTAGCGTTTTCGTAGAAGCTCTCAATATGGTATGATAACCTACAAGTAGATAGAGTATAAAGCCATGGATAAGGGGAGAAGCAGCACATGAGGAAGAAGACGTTGGCGTTAGGACTTGTATTGACTCTGCTAATCGGGGTATTAGCCGGATGCGGAGGTCCAAAAGCGGATGTCCCTATATTTGCAATGTTCGCAGAGAGCTCGCCATTTAACAAAAATGAGGAGATGGAGGCATCCCTCAAAGAAAAGGTTGGAGAAACACCAACAGTGGAATTATTCGTTACTCCTATGTTCAGTATAGACAAGATGGTCGTAGAACTCGCTGCAGGGGAGAATGGGCTGTTCATTGTGCCGAAGGCGCAGTTCGACATGTTAGCGAATCAGGATGGCTACATCAGTCTCGATGATACTTTCAAAAAAGAAGATTATCCTGCAGGTATATATAAAGACAAATTAGTTGGAGTGCCAGTGACGAATACCAAATGGTTAAAGGATCTTGGATACAAGGGCGGAGAAATGATGGCTTATATTCCATTCCGCGCAAAGGATAAAGAGAAATCGAAGCAAGTGCTGAAAGCGATCATGGAGAAATAATGCTTGAAACGGTGCCGTCCCCTGGGGATGGCATTGTTTGTATAAATCAACTGAGCAACCTGACCACGATGTGACAATAATGTAAGATTGATTTGACTCCTCGTAAGCTACTTCGATGGCTGCATGCACTTAAGTCTAGTAGGATAAGGACATAAAGTCACCCCGCTGCTCAGGACGGGGACGTCGAATGGGGGAAATCGGAAGATGAGAACAATTGTAGAAGCGAAGCAAGTGAAGAAGGTATATGGTTCGAAGGGAAGCGTGTATACAGCACTGGACGGGATTGATCTAACTATACTGGAAGGCGAGTTCGTAGGGATTATGGGTCCATCTGGCTCAGGGAAAACGACACTATTGAATGTATTGGCAACGATAGATCAGCCGACATCTGGCGATATTGTAATTGATGGAACGAGCATCGTGAAGATGAAGGAAGAGGAGCTGTCCGCATTCCGCCGCACGAAGCTTGGATTTCTTTTCCAGGATTACAATCTTCTAGATACGTTAACCGTCAAAGAAAACATTGTGCTTCCGCTGGCATTGTCCAAAACGAATGTTGCTGTGATAGAGCAGAAAGTAGAGACAATCGCGGATCGATTCGGAATCAGAGCCTTGTTAGACAAATACCCGTATCAAATATCCGGCGGCCAGAAGCAGCGGACGGCAGCTGGTCGCGCGATTATTGCCAAGCCAAGCTTACTTCTTGCTGATGAGCCTACGGGTGCGCTCGATTCCAAGTCAGCCACTGAATTGCTGGAAAGTCTAAAGGATTTGAATGAGCAGGACAAGGCTACTATTCTGATGGTAACCCATGATGCGTTCGCCGCCAGCTATTGCAAGCGAGTCCTATTCATTAAAGATGGAAAGATGTTCACGGAGCTTGTAAAAGGGAATTCATCACGCAAAGATTTCTTCAAGAAAGTGCTTGATGTGTTGTCCGTGCTCGGGGGTGGCGCGAATGACGATATTTAGTATAACGAAACGTAATATTCAAGGGAACTTCAGAAACTATCTGATTTATTTCGTCTCGATGATATGCAGCGTTGTTATTTACTTCACTTTCGTCTCCATGCAGTACAGCTCGGACATTCAGACCACCATGTTGGCTTCAACTGCAATCAGCTCTATTTTTCGGCAGGCTTCCATTATGCTAATCATCTTTGTTGCCTTGTTTATCTGGTACTCTAATTCCTTTTTCACTAAGAAACGAAAGAAAGAGGTTGGCCTCTATTCATTGCTCGGTATGCGGAAGAGTACGATCGGCAAGATGCTGTTCTATGAAAATTTGATTATGGGTGCTCTCGCGCTCATAACTGGAATTATATTGGGTACATTATTATCCAAGCTGTTCCTCATGATCTTGCTTAAGCTGCTTGGCTCGGCCGTAAATGTAAGCTTCAGCTTGTCGGTAGGTGCGATCGGGAATACAATAGCGGTGTTCACGGCCATCCTGCTGTTCACATCGATTCAAGGGTACAGATTGATCTATCGGTTCCAGCTCATTGAATTGTTCCGTGCAGAGAAAGAAGGCGAACAAGTACCCAAGGCTTCACTATTAGCTGCTCTCGTTGGATTGATTCTAATTGGCATCAGCTATTGGGCATCGGACCAGCCCTTCAAGTCCAATGAACAAATACTTAGAAATCTTGGGATATTAATGGGTGGTATTGTTATTGGAACTTTCCTTATATTCCGTTCGGGCACCATAGTATTGTTAAAGCTGATGCAGAGGAACAAGTCCAGCTATTATCGCGGTATGAAGATGATTGGCACCTCTCAATTGATGTACAGGATGAAAGGAAACGCCCGCTTATTAGCTATGATTGCCTTGTTAAGCGCTTTTACTTTATCAGCTATATGCTTGGGCTACAGTACGTACTACAGCATCGAGAAGACAGCTGAGAAGCATTCACCATTCAGTTATATGCATATATCCGAAGGGGAATCGTTTGATCGTCAAATAGAAGCTATCATTGCTCAAGACAAGGAGCACTCTGTTACGATATCCATGGATGTTCCGGTTATTAAATCGGCAGGGGAATTCTCCGATCCGTCTATGCTGCCTCCGCGGTACCTCGATGCGGATAACAAGCCGATCAAGCTAATAGCCGTCAGTACGTTTAACGAGATACAGAAAGCCTTATCCAGAGAGCTTACCATTCAATTGTCCGGGGATCAGGCTATGCCGATTAAGCCTTTATACACGAAATTCACATTTGCCGATTTCCAAGGGAAGAATCTGAAGCTGTCTGTACCGCAAGGGACTAGCACGATTCAATTTGTCGATCTATTGGAAGAGAGAGTACTGAATTGGAAATTCCCTGATTTCTATTTCATTATTAGTGATGCTATGTTCGCTGATCTGGCCAAACAAACCGCTCCATTGATCTACAAAGTATACAAAGTACAAGGCGAGAAAACGACTGCGGACACTTCCGCCAAACTGCTGGAGTTAAACAAGGGTACCGATCATGATCCGTTGTTCGCCTTTTATAAAGAATACAGAAAAGGGATGGAAGAATCAGGCCTGAACGTGTTTATTTTTGGATTTCTGGGACTCGTGTTGCTTGCTGCTACGGGCAGTATGATTTATTTCAAGCAATTGACAGAAGCACAAGCAGACAAAGAGAGGTATGCGATTCTGCATAAAATCGGCTTAAGCCGCAAACAAATACGCAGCTCCATTGCGAAGCAATCCCTATTCGTCTTCCTGCTTCCTCTACTCGTCGGGATGCTGCACAGTTCAATCATTATTCATGCATTCTCGTCCCTGCTTGGAAGTCTCATAGGAATTAACTTGTTCTTCCCTATTACGGTGTCGATGCTGGCTTATGCGGGCATTTACTTTATCTATTATGTGCTTACGGTTCATTCCTTCAATAAGATTGCGAATGCTTGAGGAGCTTGAAGGACGGCGGGTGAATTTAGTTGCAGAAAAGCAATTAAATCAGGGTGTCCGGGGTGTTTGGGCCTAATTAGTTGCAGGAAAGCAATTAAAAGTGGACTTGGTGGTCTAATAGTTGCTTTTTTGCAATTAAGTAAGCTGATTTTGGTTATGTATTGAAAATAATTGCTTTTTGGTTACTGCTTAGGTTTCGATTACTCGAATCCGTTGTGTGGTTCCACCTTCCGTATGCGAAAATCGCTGTTTTTTCCTGCTACATTTCTGTTTATCGTGGATAGTAGGAATTACAGTGAGGCGAAACTTACAGATAAGCCATGTTACTATTGTCTATTTGGGCCATTTCATCGCTCAGGCACGTAGCAGCCAATCTGACTATCCCTTATTTCCGCATTGTGAACTGATTCTCCTCAATCCAGGCCAAATAACCAGTAGCAAAACTTGCTATCCCGGAAAAAGCTGTCTTTTTCACCCAAATAACCTATACTAGCAGTGGCAAACTGGTCTCTACAGGACCTAAGTAGTAACAACCTTTTTGCAATTGACTCAACTGCCAAGAACTTCTGGAGCATAATGCACCAGAGGTTTTACATTTCATAGAGATATGATCGGTTAACCCTGAGGGCGGATTCTAACTACTGCGATCTGTGACGCATTGATGGCAAAGGCATTTCCTCCTTGCCCAACTCTGGCGCTGGCTGATTGCCGAGATGTAATCTGGTTTTTGCCGACCCTTGCCAGATAGATGACCATGGTCTATAATTCATACGTGATGCTTAATCAATAGAATACTTGGAACTACCTATAGGTGCCGTACATGTTCTTGGCTGTAAGCTTGAAAGATGACGGTTAAAAGGGAAGTCAGTGAAAGACTGACGCGGTCCCGCCACTGTGAAATAGGGATTTCTTCATGCAAGTTTGTGAGGGAATCGTAACCCTATAAGTCAGGAGACCTGCCTATATGGTGTACAGCTCTTGGAATCCTTCGAGGAAAAGGACCGGCTGAATCAGGAAGTGAACATACGTTTCAGCGCAAACAGCTCCGTTACGATGGTCACGACGTTTCCCTTGATTTGCTGAACCTCTATCCTGCCACGGGTAGAGGTTTTTGTTGTTTGTTGTTCCTAGCAAGTGTGTCCACGGTATTCTCTCGAGGAAGCTCAACTACATAGTAAGAGGGAGAATGTTAGCATGAAGAAGCAAATCGTATGGTTACTTGCTGCTGCGTTACTACTGACAAGTGCAGTCGGCTGTGCCAAGAAAGAAGAAAGTCCATCAGGGATCAAGGAGCCGGTTACTGCTTCCAGTCCGAGCCCGAGTGCAAGCCCGCAAGCAACAGCGAACAGCAAAAAAACCGTATATCCATTAACGGTTAAAGACGCATCGGGTAAAGAAGTAACGTTCACCAAAGCACCAGAAAGAATCGTATCGCTATCGCCGAGTGAGACAGAAGTATTGTTCGCTTTAGGACTAGGTAACAAAATATATGGCGTGTCCGATTATGATGATTATCCGGCAGAAGCGAAGACGAAGCCTAAGATGGGGAATCTGCAAGGGAATACAGAAGCGATTCTGGCCGCTAATCCGGAGATCGTATTCGCAGGGCTGTCCTTGAACAAGAAGTCGGTTGAAAAGCTGACAGAATTGAAATTGAACTTATTCTCTGTAGAACCTAAGACGGTTGACCAAGCAATGGAGCGTATTCTTCAGTATGGGAAAATTACCGATACTCAGGAGCAAGCCGAGAAGGTAGTAGCTCAGATGAAAGCAGAGAAACAAAAAGTTGTAGATGCAGTAAAAGGATTAAAGGAAGAGCAAAAGAAAAAAGTGTATATTGAGTTCTCCCCAGGCTGGACGGTAGGTAAAGGAGAGTTCATGGACGACCTTATTACACTGGCAGGCGGCGTTAACGTAGCATCTGATCTGGTTGGTTGGAAACAAATCAGCGAAGAGAAAATCATTCAATCTAATCCTGATGTGATCTTGTTCGCAAAGGGTGTACCTGATCTCGAGAAGACGATTCGCGGCCGCGGAGGCTGGGAAAAAATTACGGCTATCAAGAATAACGCAGTTAAAGGCTTGGATGATAACTTGTTGTCCCGTCCAGGTCCACGCGTGACGCAAGGTTTGATCGATATCGCCAAAGCGATTTATCCTGATCTGGTGAAATAACTCATGAAGAAGAAACTGTTGTTGTGGGGAGGAGCAGGCATGCTTCTCCTTCTTCTCTCCATAGTGATCAGCTTGTCGATGGGGTCTGCGCGCCTTCCCATTTCTCATGTGTGGCTGATCTTACTACACCATATCCCGTTCGTCGGGGACTGGGTTCAGGTGCAATGGCCGGAATCCTCGGAACAAATTATTATGAAAGTCCGATTTCCTAGAATAATGCTCGGTATTCTTGTAGGCGGCTGCTTGTCACTAGCTGGGGCAGGCTTTCAGGGCGTGCTGCGTAATCCGCTTGCGGATCCATATACATTAGGTGTGGCCTCAGGCTCCTCTGTGGGAGCGGCCTTCCTTATTTTGTTTGGTCTGCAGTTTGCCTTGTTCGGGCAGTGGACGATTCCGATTGTGGCTTTTACAACCGGACTAATCAGTCTATGGGTCGTATTCCGATTAGCTAATTTCAACGGCAAATTCCAGATGGAGACGATCATCTTATCGGGTGTTGTGATATCGGCATTTCTCGGGGCAATAGTATCGTTCATGGTGTCGATGTCCAATCGGGTCGTTAATGAAATCTTGTTCTGGCTGATGGGCAGCTTGGCGCTTCGCGGGTGGTCTCATTCAGTGGTCGTGCTGCCGTATTTGATTGTTGGGCTTCTTGTGTTGACAGCATACGCTCGTTCACTCAATTTGTTCGCATTGGGAGAGCGGCAAGCATCACATCTTGGCGTATCCGTAGAACGCACGAAAAGATGGGTACTGGTTGTATCCACGCTGTTAACCGCTGCTGCTGTATCGGTGTCGGGAGTCGTTGGATTTGTAGGCTTAATTACTCCACATTTGGTGCGGTTGATTGTAGGGCCGGATTACAGGCTGATTGTCCCCTTATCTATGATAGCAGGCGGGATATACGTACTATGGGCAGATACGATTGCAAGAATGGCGCTGAGTCCGACAGAGATTCCTCTAGGAGTTGTTACTGCGTTTTTGGGCGCACCTTTCTTCGGTTACTTATTGAACAAGCATAAGAAAACAATGAAAAGTTGACAGGGCGGCACAAAAACAATGACCTTAGGAAGGGGGTGCGGGATGATTGCGATAAACAAGGTTTGTAAGTCTTTTGATCGGCAGCTCATCTTGAAAGAGGTCGGTTTCTCGGTTGAACGCGGTGAAATGTTTGGTGTTATTGGCCCTAACGGAAGCGGAAAATCCACGCTGTTGAAGCTTTTATCGGGTGTTGAAACAGCAGATTCAGGCGCAGTAGAGCTCGATGGACGGAAAGTCAGCAGCTATGCTCGTAAGGAACTGGCGCAATGGGTTGCTGTCCTCCAGCAGGATGCGCTCCCGCCAATCGGATTTACAGTGCGTGAAGTTGTGGAGATGGGGCGCTTTCCTTTCCAGAATTGGTTAGGAGACGAGACGGAAGACCAAATGCTGCTGATTGAGGGTATAATGGAGAAGCTTAACCTTGTACACCTTGCGGAACGGACGCTTGAGAATTTGAGCGGCGGCGAACGTCAGCGGGTTGCTTTGGCCAAAGTGATGGCCCAGCAGCCGAAGCTATTATTGCTCGACGAGCCAACTACGTTCCTCGATATCGGGTATCAGGTGCAGATGATGGATGCAGTTCGCCGTTGGCAGGCTGAAGAGGATCTTACGGTGGTGGCCGTATTGCACGATCTGAACTTGGCCGCCCAGTATTGCGATCGCTTGCTTGTCCTGCATGGGGGCACTGTTGCCCAAGTGGGTACACCGCAGGAAGTGATTCGCCGCGAGCTGATCGCGGATGTATATGGAACAGTACCGATCATAACGGAGCATCCCGTGAGTGGAATTCCGCAGATTATGCTGCAGCCGGGTTGGACTGGGTAGTCAGTAAGGATAGAGCCTTTTCAAGGTCTTATTTCGTCCAGGTTGCTAGCTAGCATCATGTGAAATAAGGGCCACGCACCAAATAAGACCCTGAGAAGGCTTTATTAGCCCATTTTATAAGTAATTGAAGAGATTAATTGCCTCAAAAGGCGCTAACCACAACGGCGGGTAAGGGATAAACCGCTGTAACATACATTAGACAGGAGCCTTGGTCCGTGAGCAACCTCGCAATAAGTGAAGAAGAGCTCGGCATGCTAGATGTTATTAGACGCATTGAACCATTGAATGACGAGGCGGTCCAGGCTGCGCGGCTGAGGCTGGATCAATTGACCAAGCCGCCAGGCAGTCTCGGCCGCTTGGAGGAGATCGCTTGGCAGGTAGCTGGAATAACGGGGGAGCTGAACCCGGATCTGACGCGCAAAGCGGTTATTGTGATGGCCGGTGATCACGGCGTGTGCGTGGAAGGCGTTAGCGCATTCCCGCAAGTGGTCACACCGCAGATGGTGTTGAACTTCCTGCACGGCGGAGCCGCTGTGAACGTACTGGCCCGCCAGGCAGGAGCCGATGTGGTATGCGTTGATATCGGCGTCATGTCCGATATAGAGCATCCGCAGCTGGTGAACCGCAAGGTGAAGTACGGCACAGCGAACATCGCCGCAGGACCGGCGATGAGCCGGCAGGAAGCCGCGCAAGCGGTGATGGCGGGTGTCGAGACGGTGAACGGCCTAGCGGAGCGCGGCTATCGGCTGTTCGCCACCGGCGAGATGGGCATCGGCAACACGACGCCGAGTGCTGCTCTGCTCGCCGCGCTGACCGGTGCGGACGTTGAAGCTGTCGTCGGGCTGGGCACCGGCATCGACGAGGCGAAGCGGCTGCACAAGGCCGCGATCGTGCGTCGAGCGCTTGCGGCGAACCGCGTAGACGCGGCCGACCCGCTCGGCGTGCTTGCCGCGCTCGGCGGCCTGGAGATCGCCGGCCTTGTCGGCGTGATCCTCGGCGCCGCGGCGCACCGTTGCCCCGTCGTCATCGACGGGTTCATCTCTTCGGCGGCCGCGCTCGTGGCGAGCCGCCTGGCTCCGCTGTCGGCAGCCAGCATGCTGCCGTCGCATTTGTCGCAGGAGCTGGGCCACCGGCAGCTCCTAGAGAGCATCGGGCTGAAGCCGATGCTTACGATGGATATGCGCCTGGGCGAAGGCACAGGCGCCGTGTTGTGCTTCCCGATCGTGGAAGCTGCAGTGAAAATTATGAACGAAATGGCTACGTTTGAGAGCGCAGGCATTTCGAAGGAATAGGAGCGAGCACGATTGATGAAGCATATCCTCGTGACAGGCGGCGCGCGCAGCGGCAAGAGCTCGTTCGCCGAACAGCTGGCGTTGCGCCTTGGCGAGCGCGGCACCTACATCGCGACCGCGCAAGCGCTTGACGCGGAGATGGCCGAGCGCGTCGCCCAGCACCGCAGTCAGCGCGATCTCGCCGCGCCGCCAGGCTTCTGGGCTACGGCCGAGGAGCCGCTGCAGCTCACCGAGCTGCTGACTACGCTCGGCCTCGCACCCGCGCAGCCTCAAGACGCGTCGCCCACCCCGGTCGGCAGCATCACTTCCGCTGCATCGCCCTCCAATCCCAGCACGGTCGTGCTGGTCGATTGTTTGACGCTGTGGCTGTCGAATTGGGTGCTCGCCTACGAGGAAGACCCGTGTCTTGTTTCACTTATCAATAACAAGCTCGACGAGCTATGCGATGCAGTCCGTCAATATCCTGGCCGATTGGTGATCGTAACCAATGAAGTGGGCAGCGGGATAGTCCCGGCCTACAAGCTCGGTCGTGTGTATCGGGACTTGGCGGGACGGATGAATCAGCGTCTGGCCCAAATATGTGATCACGTGTTCCTGGTTACAGCAGGAATTCCTGTTGAACTGAAATCGATTGCGTTCCATTTGACACAAATAGACGAACTAACCTAACCAGCCAGCGATACGGAGAGTGAAGACGAATGCTGTTTTACTCCATTCAGGAGACGGCAATTATGATCGCAGCTGCCATTGTATTGGATTGGATCATCGGTGATCCTAAGTGGATCACGCATCCGGTCATCTGGATCGGTCGATTCATCAAGCTGTGCTCGAAATGGTTAAGACCTGATGAAGCTAACGAATCCTTCTCAGCCAAGCAGCTAAGATGGCGCGGAATCATCCTCACTTCCTCAACAGTGCTGCTGTCCTTCACAATAATAGGGGGAATTGGGTACGCCGCAGCAGCTATTCATGCATGGCTCGGCTATGCGGTGAACATTTGGTTCATCTCGACCACAATTGCGGTTAAGGGCCTTAGAGATGCAGCTATGCAAGTATATCGACCGCTTACAAAAGGTGATTTGCCAGAGGCACGCCGTTATGTCGGCTATATCGTAGGTCGGGACACTCAATCGTTACCTGAGCGTGAGATTGTTCGAGCCACAGTGGAGACGGTGTCCGAGAATACAGTTGATGCGGTCGTATCCCCGCTCGTTTTTGCTTTCCTCGGCGGTGCGCCGCTTGCTATGTTATACAGAGCGGCTAATACGCTGGACTCTATGGTTGGTTACAAAAATGAACGCTTTCTATACTTCGGCTGGGCGTCCGCGAGATTCGATGACATTCTTAACTTCATACCCGCCCGTATTACTGGACTACTTATTGTACTTCATAGCACTTTGGAGCCTTCATTCTCTGCGAAGCAGGCGCTGCGCTCGATATTCCGATTCGCCCATCTCCACCCTAGCCCGAATAGCGGCGTTCCCGAATCTGCTGTAGCCGGAGCTATCGGCATCCAACTTGGAGGTACGAATCATTACGGGAATCACATAAGCGAGCGAGCCAAGATGGGGTGGCCTACACGGGAGCTAGAGCAAGGGGATATCGTGAGAACAAACCGAATATGTTATGGAATAAGCTGGCTGATCTTGGGAGGCATGTTATGCGTCTGGGCGGTTTCCACCCTATAGAATGGCTGCATGCTTGTGCGGCCGCTTTTCAATTTCTTACCCGTATACCGGTTAAGATCCAATTGAATTATGACGAACGTCTATTTCGTCGAAGTGTCGTTTTTTATCCATTGGCCGGTGCTGTTATAGGTCTTGTGTTATTCCTGCTCAGCCTTATTCTTGAGTCCGTTCTGCCTACCGCTCCACTAGCCGTCATCCTGCTGGGTATTTGGATTGCGCTAACTGGAGGGTTGCATATGGACGGGCTGATGGATACAGCAGACGGTGTGCTCAGTCATCGCTCGAGGGAGCGAATGCTTGAGATTATGAAGGATAGTCGAGTGGGTGCAATGGGTGTGATCGTGGGGTGCTGCCAGCTTCTAATGAAAGCAGCTCTCTTATACAGCCTCTTGGAGTATGCGTCGTCCTGGATGGTTCTGCTTATTGTCATCCCGATTTGGAGCCGGCTGTTTATGGTATATGCGATTGCCAGATGGCCTTATGCTCGTGAGGGCGAAGGGATGGGCAGATTGGTAGCGACGGTTTCCTACAAAGAAGCGATCCCGGCTCTCCTGATAGCCGCCTCCTTAACAATAATCACCCTTTTAGCAAGCCACACATCGATCATCACCACTCTTTTTTATACGGTCCTGTTCGCAACAACGACTTTGGTCATAGGTTGGTTTTTTGCCCGTAAAATGGTGAGCAAATTAGGCGGTTTAACAGGTGATACTTATGGTGCTTTGAATGAACTTCTGGAAACGGCATGGCTGCTCATTGTGGTGATGTGGGCATATTCTTCTTAGAAAAGAGGTCAAGGATGCTTGAACGATACGGTCATGGCGGCGATCTAACAACCGCTGAAGCGGAATTCGGAATACCTGAGGAAGGGTTCCTGGACTATAGCTCCAATATGAATCCGTTCGGCCCACCAGATATAGTTGGAGACATTGTTCGTTCCCAGTGGCGGGAGCTTGCCCGTTATCCGGATCCTGCTGTGCGGGAGCTGCGCAACAAACTAGCGGTCAAATATAATATTGAGCCGGACAGCATCCTTGTAGGCAATGGCGCGGCTGAGTTGATTGATCTGGCAATTCGAGTGTTTCAACCTTCTGTAACGGGCATCGCTGCACCCTCATTTACGGAATACGAGGATGCTGTACGCAAGACAGACAGGGAACGGATCTCAATTCCGCTCTATTCCGAATATGGATTTGTCCCGCAAGAACGGGACATCCGCTACGCAGCGGAACGAGCAGAGCTGCTTGTGCTCGGCCATCCGAACAATCCGACAGGTCAACTGCTGAATCCCGAACTTATGCGGAGAATGGTGTCCGAAGGCACTCCGTTACTGCTCGATGAAGCATTCATGGATTTTGTTCCGGACGAGCATAACCTGAGCCTGCTTCAGCTGGCTTCAACTACTCCGCATCTGCATGTTCTTCGTTCCATGACCAAGTTTTATGCCATCCCCGGGATTCGTCTTGGATTTGTCGTCTCGCATCCGGACTCCATTCGTAAGCTGCGAGAGCGACAAGTACCGTGGAGCGTGAACAGCTTTGCCCAAAAGATAGGAACTGCAGTACTGGATGATATCCAATATGAGCTGCAAACCCATAGCTGGCTGGCTGAAGAAAAACCTTGGTTAGCCTCGCGCCTAACAGAAATCGGGATGCGTGTATTCGAGGGCAGTGTCAATTACTTGTTATTTGCCCTGCCTCAAGGGGCGAGACCTATTCATGTACAGCAAGTTCAGAGGGAACTAGGCCGTCGAGGGATATTGATACGGGATGCCTCCCTCTTCGCAGGGCTGGATGAGCGGTATGCTCGTGTTGCTGTTCGGTTCCGAGAGGATAATGAGCGGCTTATCCGAGAGTTGGATCGGGTCGTGAAGGCATTGATGAATGAAGCAGGGGGAGAGGAATACGTATGAATCTGAACAACAAAGCGCCTGAAGCGGTCACAATCATGTTTCAAGGCACCTCTTCGGACGTTGGCAAAAGCATTCTGACTGCGGCCCTTTGCCGTATTTTGACACAGGATGGATGGCGGGTTGCACCATTCAAATCGCAAAACATGTCGCTCAACTCCTACGTTACGTTAGATGGCAAGGAGATAGGCCGCGCACAGGGGATGCAGGCGGATGCTTGCCGCATTCCGGCAACGACCGACATGAATCCGATCCTGCTTAAGCCCAAGCAGGATATGGTTTCTCAAGTGGTCGTACATGGCAAACCTGTTCGCGATCTGGACTTTCGTTCTTATAGAGAGAACTATTCTATGGAAGCTGAGCAGATTGTTAAAGATTCGCTTAATCGTCTTCGGCAGCGCTTTGATGTCATATGCATAGAAGGTGCAGGCAGCCCGGCCGAAGTAAATCTTAAGGATCGGGATATCGTCAACATGAGGTTGGCAGGCTGGGCGGATGCTCCAGTATTATTGGTCGCGGATATTGACCGAGGAGGTGTGTTCGCCTCCTTGGTAGGTACGCTTGAGATTCTGAATCCTGATGAACGGGATCGTGTAAAAGGATTCATTATTAACAAGTTCCGCGGTGACGTCTCGCTTCTTCAGCCCGGACTCGATTGGTTAGAGAACAAGACAGGCAAGCCTGTTCTTGGCGTGATCCCTTTTATGCGTGATTTGGGGCTGGAGGACGAGGATTCGGCATCTTTGGATGCAAAGGTGAATTTTCAGCGTTCTAACGCTAACCATGCTCAGACCGAACAGCAATTGGACATTGCCGTGCTGCGGCTGCCGCGAATCTCCAACTTTACTGATTTTGACCCGTTTGCCGTAGAACCGGATGCTGGATTTCGCTACGTCAGTACGCCGGAGGAATGGGGAAATCCAGACGCTGTTATTATTCCAGGCAGCAAAAACACTATTGATGATCTGTTATATCTCCGTCAAAGCGGCCTCGAGCAGCTTGTTAAGTCATTTGCGGCATCAGGCGGAACGATCCTCGGGATATGTGCAGGTTATCAGATGCTAGGCCGTCGGCTGCTCGATCCAGAGCTTATAGAATCGGATAAACCGGAGCTGGAAGGGTTGAATATTTTTCCTGCTGAAACGGTGTTCGTGGGGGAGAAAAGGACGGAGCGGATCACAGGATGGTCTACTTTTTACCAAGAAGAGAATGATACTGTGCATCCCGTAAGCGGTTATGAGATTCATATGGGACGGACCCGATTCCTGGAGCCTGTGCAGCAGCCATTCCATGTTCGCATTCATGATGCGCCAGATGAAGAACAATCCTATCATTCAGATGGTGCGGTAACAGGCAATGGTCGTATCTGGGGGACTTACATACATGGCATTTTGCATAATGATCGGCTTCGCCGTCTATGGTTGAATAGGCTTCGGGAGCTCAAGGGATGGGACCCGATCCACGATATTACACCGTTCGATGATCTTAGAGAGCAGGCATTTGACCGATTAGCTGAGCATGTGCGACTTCATTTGGATTTGAAACGTGTTTATGAGATTATGGGAGTACAGGTTGTACAAGAATCGGATAAATAACCAAAGAGGAGAGGGTGTATTATGAAAATTTATACTCGTACGGGCGATAAGGGGCAAACTGGAGTAATCGGGGGACGGGTTGATAAGGATGATGTAAGGGTAGAAGCATACGGGACCATTGATGAGCTCAATTGCTTCGTTGGTCAAGCCATGAGTCTTATGAGTGCACAACTATATGACGGTCTTCGTGAGGATATGCTGAACATTCAACATGAATTGTTCGACTGTGGCTCTGATCTGGCGCTGCTGAAACAGGACCTTCGTCCCTATAAAGTGAAAGCAGAAATGGTAGATCAGCTTGAAGTATGGATTGATAAATATGATGCCGAGACACAGGATCTAACCCGATTCATACTTCCAGGAGGCTGCTCGGTTTCTTCGCTTCTGCATGTATGTCGGACGGTTTGCCGAAGAGCGGAGCGACGTGTTGTCACGCTGGCCAAAGAACAGCCGATCAATGACGAGGTACGCCGTTACTTAAACCGTCTATCGGACCTGTTCTTCACTATCGCTCGTACGGCGAACGCCCGAGAAGGTGTTGCCGATGTCGAATATATCCGCAGTGCAGAAGTGTTCCGGCGCAAATAATGGGATACTATGAGCCATTAACTTACATCATTCCCCCGGAAGACGACGGGATGCTGCTGAAGACTGTGTTGTCGAATCGGATGACTATCTCGCGCACGCTTCTGTCAAGGTTGAAGCAGACAGAGCGGGGGATCATGCTTAACGGTGAACGCGTCTATATCTCAGTTCGGGTCCGAGCTGGTGACTGTGTCGAGGTAAGAATGGAGGAAGAGCAATCGGATGATATTCTTCCTGAAGACTTGCCTCTTAACATCTTATTCGAAGATGATCACCTGCTCATAGTGAACAAGCCAGTCGGTCAAGTCGTGCATCCTACACATGGCCACTATACGGGGACGCTAGCTAATGCTGTCGTCTTTTATTGGCAGCAGCGTGGACTTAAGGTGCGCTTCAGGCCGATCCATCGGTTAGACCAGGATACGTCTGGAGTGCTCGCTATTGCCAAGACTCCATTTATCCACCAGAACATTTCCGAGCAGCTGCAGGCGAATGAAGTGGATAAGGAATATGTAGCTTTTGTCCATGGGCTGGTCACGCCTGAGAGCGGAACAGTCCGCAGTCCGATCGACCGAGATCCCGAGAATACGCATTTAAGGATCGTAACACCTACTGGGTATCCTTCTGTAACCCACTACACAGTGGAGCGAGCTTATGGAGATAGCGTCTCTAAGGTGCGGTTGAAATTAGAAACGGGGCGAACGCACCAGATCCGTGTGCACATGCGTCACATCGGTCACCCTTTAATTGGTGATGCGATGTATGGCCTCTTCAGCCTGCCATTAACGGTATCTCGTGCAGCGCTCGACCCGCATTGGGACACCCTGATCGGGCGTCACGCGCTGCATGCGGCTACACTAGGGCTTACCCATCCCATCACCAAGGAACGGCTTGTTTTTAGCGCTCCGCTCCCAACAGACCTGGCTCAGTTGGAACGAGATCTCGACCAAAGATTCCACTCTTAATCTTACGAAAAAGTGTATAGCCACTCCAACCTCCACATGGTATATTTAGGAAATGTAAATTTCATCCTATGGAGGTTGGTTTTTTCGTTATGTCCCTTATTCCCGCTCCGAAACCATCCCAACACCCAACACAATCGCTATCGTCGCCCTCTTTAGATGCTTTGCCTGATAGCGGGGAACCGATCACCAAGCGGGAAATACGCCGAAAAGTACTTGATCTCGCATGGCCAACTCTAACCGAGATGTTCCTAAGTAACTTGATCCTCATGCTTAACATGATCATGGTGAGTCGTGTAAGTGCGGAAGCTGTAGCGGGGGTTGCCTTAACTAGCCAGCCTATTCTTTTCTGCGGGATGCTCTTCGCAGCAATGAATATCGGTTCGACAGTTATTGTTGCTCGAGCAATTGGAGCTGGCAACAGCGAGGAGGCCAACCGTTCGGCGCAAACGAGCTTTAACGTCAACATCTTGTTCATCCTTCCAATCGTGCTGTTCGGCATGTTGTTTGCTTCGAACATTTTACGCTGGATGGGAGCTACACCCGAGGTAGTGGAAGGAGCGGCTGGCTATGCCCGGTTAGCGTTTCTTGCCTTTGCCTTCACGATTCTCAGCAATAGTGTCTCGTCAGTTCTGCGCGGAGCAGGGGATACGAAGACGTCGGCCAAAATAAACGTAACCGCAGACGTGCTTATAGTTGCTATTGGAGTCCCGCTCATCTATGGATGGTTCGGGTTGCCCCAGCTCGGTTTGCTGGGTGCAGGTATTGCGACTCTGGTTGCACGCGTACTGGCTGCCGCATGGATGCTGAACGGAGCTTTCTCTGGCCGTAAGAAAATAAAACTCCGGATATCGCTAATCGGTCAGATCGATAGGGATTTGGTTCGCCGAATCTTGAAGATCGGGCTGCCTGGCGCGGCAGAAACCTGTGTAATGCGAATTGGACAAATATTTTTAACGATATTAATAGCAGGCCTCGGAACACAGGTGTTCGCCGCTAATCAAATTGCTTTTAACATACTGGGTCTGACGATCATGCCTGCTCTCGCTCTATCCCATGCAGCTACAACTCTAGTCGGACAAGGATTGGGGGCTAAGAAGCCACAGCAGGCGGAACAGCTCGCTTGGGAAACCAATAAGCTTGGAATGGTGTTCTCAGGCGTCGTAGGTATAGGCTTCATCGTGTTCCCTCAATGGATATTAATGTTGTATACGAATGATCAAGAAGTAATTCGATTAGGGAGCATTGCTATGCAGGTAATCGGTTGGACCCAGGTATTTCAGGCAGCTCAGTTTGTTCTTGCCGGGGCATTACGGGGAGCTGGCGACACGAAGTTCTCTCTGAAAATTACTTTTATCGGGGTCTGGGGCATCCGCATCGTGTTGACGTTGATCTTCGTGTACATTTTTGATTGGGGATTGCTTGGCGCGTGGCTGGCGATTGCTGTAGATCAGGTTTATCGTACCCTCTTTTTAATCCTCCGTTTCCGTCGAGGGGATTGGAAGACGATTAAAGTATAGGGTCTGCATAATTAGCACCTTCTGACAACAAGCCTCGATTACACGACTCGGATCCGGCCATGCTTGATCTCGGGATGTTGAATCAGATAAGCCATGGCGGTCATATTTTCGGCAATCCCGGCTTTGTTGTCTGCACCTAGTAGCGTAGTTCCGTCCGTCGTAATTAGAGTATGGCCCTTGTATAGAGTCAGCCCTCCAAAGTCCCTTGGAGAAAGCACGATTCCCTGAGCTTCGTTTAAGACGATATCTTGTCCGTCATAGCTTTCAACGATTTGCGGCTTCACTCCTGCCCCAGTAAAATCAGTAGCGGTATCTAAATGGGCCATAAAACCGATGGTAGGCACCTGCTTGTCGGTATTCGCAGGAAGGGTAGCCATTACATAGCCGTTTGCATCCATAGTGACATCCTGCATGCCTATGCTCTTCAGCTCATCCACCAGCATCTTGCCTAGAGTTAGCTGTCCAGCCGTTGTCGGGCAAGAATCACTGCTGTCATTAGACTGCGTATCCACTTGGACATACGTTGTAAATCTTTTGATGATTTCATTTTTCATTTCTGTGCTTCTCACTTTGTAACTCATCTCCTTACCCCCATTATAAAACAAATATCCTTCATGATATACTTGCATGGACAAGCGCCAAGAAGGAGGTCTCTTTAGTGGACCCAACATTCCAAACCGCGTCGGAAACTCTTTCGTCTCCCGCCTCTTACACCACCTATGAAATTACACAAGTATCCTTATTAGCTGGCAAAATCATGCTGGAGAGCGGTGCCGAGACGTATCGGGTTGAGGATACCATGACTCGAATAGCGAATTCGCTGGGGTTGTCTCATTCCCACAGCTTCGTAATTCCGACCGGAATTATTTTCTCGATAGACGGTCCTGAGCAGATTACGCGGTTAATTCGTATTTCCAAGCGTTCTACGGATTTAAGCAAGGTAACCAAGGTCAATGCAGTTTCCAGAGAAATTAGCCAAGGGAAGCTATCAGCAGTTGAAGCCAAGCAACGGCTAGAGCAAATTGATGCCGCCAAGCCTGTATATCCGTTATGGGTGCAAACTCTGGCTGCCGCTATCGCAAGCGGGTGTTTCTTGCTGATGTTCGACGGTGTCTGGTCGGATTTTATTCCTGCTTTTCTCGCAGGCGGTGCCGGGCTTTCTCTATTAATTTATATCCAACGGGTGATTCCGATCAAGTTTTTTGCTGAATTTCTGGCTTCCCTCCTGATAAGTGCTTTGGCCTTCTTGTTTATGGAGCTGGAGCTTGGCCGGGATTTGGATAAAATTATTATTGGCTCGGTTATGCCGCTCGTTCCAGGACTTCTGATTACGAATTCGGTACGCGATCTAATGGCAGGTCATCTAATGTCCGGACTATCAAAAGGTGCTGAGGCTCTGCTTACTGCTTTTGCCATCGGGGCTGGCGTTGCCTTTGTGCTCTCTTTTTATAACGGGGGTGGATTCCAATGATTCTCCAGCATCTCATAGTCAGCTTCATAGCTTCCGCAGCGTTTGCCATTATTTTTAATGTACCAAAGAATACTTTACTGCAATGTGGGTTGGTTGGAATGCTGGGCTGGATCATCTATATTTCTCTGCTTCAAGCTTCTGCAGATCCTACTTTGGCCGCACTATTAGCGTCATTTGTTGTAGGCGTAACCAGTCAATTATTTGCGAGATTGTACAAGACGCCTATTATCGTATTCAGTGTAGCAGGAATCATTCCTTTAGTGCCGGGGGGATTAGCCTATGACGCGATGCGAAATATAGTGTTAAATCAGTACGATATGGCCGTACCTCTGGCTGCGAAGGCTTTTATGCTGTCGGGAGTGATTGCGATGGGCCTTATTTTCTCTGAAGTGATGAATCATATGATTCGAAGGTCGAGTTTCAAAGTCAATTTTCGGGGTTGAGCTGCAGAGGCAGGAACCCGCAACAGCGGATCATGGGAATGATTGCTTCAGCGGGTTTATTCTTCATGATCGGAATGGACGAGAATCGGATGTGCATACGATACAGAAATGGTGATGCCCCACCCCCTGTTGAAAAAAATCATAGTTTTACATTTTTGACTAAACGAATGCTTTTGAAAACGCGGCATCTATTGCAGATATTAAATCATTCGGATTTTCCAAGCCGACGTATAAGCGCACCAGTGGACAGCCGCTTTGCGGAGAAGTGGTTAAGTATACAAGGCTTTCATAGCCGCCCCAACTAACACCAATCCGAAACATCGTCAGCGCGTCAACCCAGCGTTTCACCTCTTCAAACGGTCTTTCGAATTCCACGGAAAACAAGCTGCTGAAGCCGCTCATCTGACGCTGTGCTAATTCGTACTGCGGATGCGAGGGCAATCCCGGATGGTGCACCATGCGCACTCCAGGCAATCGTTCCAGGTGAGTGGCGACGATAAGGCCGTTTCGCTGCAGTCTCTCCATCCGCAGCGGAAGCGTACGGAGTCCACGTAAGGCCAAATTCGCGACATGCGGCGCCATGATTCCGCCTAGAAGGCGTTGTTCATCCACCGCGATTGCATCAAGCTTCTCCGCTGAACCGACAACAACGCCCCCTAAAAGATCGCTGTGTCCACCAATATATTTGGTAATGGAGTGGATCACCATGTCAACACCCAAACGCAACGGATTCTGGAAGCAGGGTGTTGCCCATGTATTGTCTGCGATCGCGACTGCCCCAATACGATGCGCTAGTTCGGATAGCTGTTGCAAGTCCTGGAGCTGAAATAGAAGACTGCTTGGACTTTCAAGATAAAACAGCTTCGTATTCGGCTTGACGGCCGCTTCGAAATTCTCGATCCGAGAAGCGTCGACGAAGGAACAATCAATGCCAAAACGGCTTAGATAGCTTCCCATGAAGCGTTTTGCCGGATGGTAAGCCTGATCGGTGCAAACGATGTGGTCGCCAGCCCGTATAACGGACAGGATAGCCGCTGAAATCGCAGCAGTTCCGGACGCAAAGCAGCGGGCCTCTTCCCCTCCTTCCAAAGCCGCGATCCGCGACTCAAGCGCACGCAACGTCGGATTGTTGCCGCGGGTATACATGTATGAGTCAATTGGATTTGATGCAGCTCTTTCGAACTCATCTACCGTTTTAAACGTAAACAAACTGTTTTGATAAATAGGTAACGTTACAGCGCCATAATGCGATTCATCGTGCGCATCGTGTACAACGAGCGACTCTTGCTTGAAGTTGTTGTTTTTCAATGTCCACATCCCCTTGACTCATTGATACGCCTGCGCGAAATTGCCAGCCGAAATACATGTCCAGTCCAACCGATCCCTTCCGTATGTTATGGCTTTTTCAATGGCCTACGTGATCCCGGGACGGTTTCTTAACGCAACAGCGTTTCGATGGGAACGACCGTCAGAGTTCGTCGATGGTGACGACGCTGTTCGTCATACGGGCGCGGTCGGCCGCGAATCCGATTTGATGACCGAAGATCGACTTGTCCAGGGACGTAGAGGATAAAGAAGGGGCTTCTCCGCGCAGCGTACGGACGAAATCAGCGACAAGCCGCAGATCCCCTCCGCCGTGCATGTCCGAGGATACGTCGAGTTCGATGCGATATTCCTTAAACCGTTCTTCCGGATCCGGGCGGCGAATGACGAAATAACCGTCCTCCATCGTACCGATAATTTCGCCCTTCGTGCCCGTTATATGAATCTTGCGGCATGGTTTGGCGGTTGCGCCGTTTAAGCTGTGCGAAGCCGTACTGCCATCGGCGAATTCGACGATCACCGCTTGATGATCGACCACATCGTTATCGCAGCGCCAGACGCAGCGGCCATACGGATTGTCGGTTCGCAGCGAGTGAAGCTTCTTTTCCTCAGAGGCGTCTTGTCCGAGATCAGGAAAGTCCCAAACGTAGGAGCCCCATAACTGCTGCTTCATGTACATGCGGCCGGCCGAATATGTGCATGAAGCCTCAAGAGGGCAGTCTGTCAGGCAGCGAGTCCCGGCCCTCTCCGGCGCATTCGATTCTTTAAACTGCATGATGCTGCCGAAACTGCTCACTTTGATCGGACGAGTACCGCCCTTCATCCACGCGATCAGATCGAGATCGTGACAGCATTTGGCCATCAGCATCGTGGAGCCGCAGCTTGCCTGGCTGTTCCATTTGCCGCGTACGAAGGCGGTCGCCATATGATGATAGCTGACATTCTCTTCCGTTTGGATGGAGACGATGTCCCCAATCGAGCCCAATTCAAGCTGGCGGCGAATTTCGGCATAAAAGGGAGCGTATCTCAGCACGTGGCAAATCATGACGTTGCGCCCGTATTTCAGAGCTGTCTCGTAAAGCGACAGCACTTCCGCTTCATTGACGCCGATCGGCTTTTCCAGCAGGAGATGGTATCCAGCCTCCAGAAGCGGTAGCGACGTCTGAACATGCAACTGATCCATTGTTCCGTTGATGGCCGCGTCAGCGATACGTGGTCTGGCTGTAAGCAGTTCGACCGACGCAAAGGTATGTTCCGCGGGAAAGCCGAATCGTTCCGCGGTGGATATGCGGCGAGACTCGTCCGGGTCAACGACACCGACGATTCGCAGCTCTTCTGGATGTAGAAGGGAATAAGAAGCATACAGCAAGCTGCGGTGCCCCGCGCCGACAATGACGGCGGTTACGGGTTTTTTTTTGGATTCAGGGTTGTAATGCTCATTACTATTCATGATGGAGTGCCGACCTACCTTTCGGAAACTATCTAGTATGTGACTTCCAAGATATCCTGTACGACATTAAAGGAAAATCTACTTGTATAGTAATCGATTACTATTGAAATATCAACGATAAATGTCGAATGGCTGCGAAGATATGGAGACTGCGATAGGCAGCCGCGAACCGGGACCATAAGCGCATCGCGATCCCAAAAGCTAGTTCTGGCAAGGAAGGAGCAGTTAAGGATGTATTTGTTTTCGCCTTAGAAAGCGTTGCGCAAAAAACGTATGACAAAGCTCGCGGCGGTGTGGTAAGCTTTACGCAAGAAAGTAATCGATTACTATATTTTCTCAAATAATGAGGAGGAGAGACGAAGCGATGAAAAGTCTATTTATCGTGGGGGACAGTATATCGATCCAATATGGTCCGTACTTGAGAAAGCTAGTAAGCGATCGATTCCACTATGATCGAAAGCGCGGAGAAAAGGAGGCGCTGGCCGATCTGGACAATCCAATTGGCACCAATGGCGGGGATAGCGGCATGGTTCTAGACTATTTGCAAACGAAACGAGATCATCATGTGCGCTATGACATTCTACTGGTCAATTGCGGCCTGCACGATATCAAGACGCATCCGTTTACTGGCGCTAAGCAAATTCCGCTGGAGGAATACCGGGCCAATCTTGAAAAAATTGCTCACTTCGCCCGAGAGATGGCGCAATCCTTCATTTGGATTCGCACAACGGATGCGGTGGAGGACATCCATAATACAGAAATGTCGACGGTTTTTCGATTTCATAAAGACGTTTTAGCCTATAATGCTGTTGCGGACGAGGTCATGCGCGCTCATGGTGTTCCCCTAATTGATCTTTATACGTTTACCCGCAGCTTCGGAACAAGCGCATTTTGCGATCATGTGCATTATACGGAGGAAGTAAGGGCTCTGCAGGCCGCATACATTGCCGGATACTTGGAAGCTATCATGAGCATGTAGAGCGCATGACCACAGTCATCGATTTCATGATAGCTGTCCCAGAACAATCTTGATGAAAGAAGGGGATTCACGATTTATTAGCCGTGATCACGGAGCACTTCAGCATTCCATCTAGTAATCGACAAATACTTTTCTCTGTGATATCATACCGAATACAAGAGAGTTGATCTCGTTCATGTAAGACAGTCATAGACCAGCTAATAAGAATAACGATCTATATTATGGAGTGCTCGAATGAGGGAGTTACCAGGAAGAGGCTGCCCTCACTCCGAATCAAATATTCTAAGGGAACCAGCTTACTATTAGCATGATAGCTGCCGAGACCAGATCAACGGGTGAGAAAAAATGTCAAGGGTATGGAACAACTTTCACCAATTTTTTCAAAGTTCGAAAGGACTCTTTTACAAAAAGAGCCTCATTCTTATTTTGCTCAGCGCAAGTATCCCTGGGCTGGTAATCGGTGGAAGCGTTTACTGGATCGTGTCCAATAAAATCGAGTCCGCTTTGATTGAATCGCATCAGAAACAAATTTTGGAACAATCCCGAAATATGGACGAGCAATTGAACTATTTGGAATTGACCTTAAGTCACTGGGCTTTTGAGCCGCGATTCGGCGAAAGCTTAAAGACGCTTGATTATATATATTATTTTGCGGAAACAAGAGACATCAACAAAACGCTGCTCGTGATGCAAGGCTCTCATCCACTCATCAAAGAGGTGGAGTTGTTTATTGACGGACAGTCGCCTGTACGGTTCAACCCGGACTACAATCCGTTTACCGATCAAAGCCAAGTGACGTATTTCAAGCAATTGCTGAACTCAGGGGGGACAGCCTACTGGACGAATTCGTCCCAATTCGCGAAATCATCCGCTTCGAATTCGAATGAAGCCTTGTTGGTACACAAGATTGTGGATATGAACCAGAATCCGTTCGGCGTCCTTGTCGCAACCCTGAATCGCAAGAAAGTCGAGAACATGTTAAAGGTGCTGAATCCTTATGATAAAAGCGCCACATTTCTGATGAATCAGCACAACGAAATTTTCGCATCCGTCCAGAGTGGAACTTCTTCATCGAACGAGTTTGAAGCGGCCATTAAGAAAGCGATCTTGCAATTGGGAACCAACGAGAGGGCGTTCGCGTTCAAATGGAATGGTGACGAGTATTCGGTTTTGCTCGGCAAGCTGTCGCGAATCGATACCGAGTGGACTTATGTTTCGGCCACTCCGATCTCAGCTATCACTTCGCCCATCATTTTCGTATCCAAATTGATCCTTCTCTTCAGTGTTTCCGGCTTTGCTTTGGCATTAGCGCTGTCGTGGTTCGCCTCCAATCGCATCTATTCGCCGGTCATGAAGCTGATGAATTTGCTTGCGGGAGGAAAGAACGGAGGAATGAGCCGAAACCTCGACGAATTCAAGCTACTTGAGAAACAATGGGGACATTTATCGAGAGAAAGCAGCCTCTTGCATAACAAACTTCAGGAACAACTACCTCATATCAGAGAAGGTTTTCTGCTGCAGCTGTTCCATCAATACCTGGATCGTTTTTCCGAGCATGAGCTCAAGAACCGGATGAAGCAGTACGGCTGGGAAACCGATGGCAGGCAATTTATTGTAGCCAATGTGCAATTAGCCGGATTTTCTCAACCGGACGGTAGGTTTACTCATGATGAAAGAGAGCTCGCAACGTTTGCGGCGGCCAATATTATTCAGGAACTGGCGGCATCACGATTGAATGAGTTCAGCGTCATTAACTTTCACGATTCGTATATCGGCCTGCTCGTATTCGCCTCCGATGCGGTGTCGGTGAGAAGTGAACTGCTCGACATGAGTAAGGATCTGACACAAATGATCAATCAGATTCTTTATGTTCGTGTGACGATTACGATTTGCAAGCCGACGGACTTGGTGCGGGATATCCCGGTTATGTTCGAAGAGGCCAGTCAGGTTTCGTGGGCTCGGATGATGAAAGACGCGAATCAGATCATCGACATGGAGCAGCCGGATGTTGGGCTTGAACCGGGCGCGTTCCAGTACCCGTTCGCGTTGGAGAGGGACATCATGCAAGCGTTGCGAATGGGTCAGAAGAAGGAAGTCGAGCGTCTGATCGTTGAGTTTCTGGACGAAGTGGCGAACAGGGGCAGCAAAGAAGCCGGTGTGAAGCACAGCCTTCTTCTTCTGGTGGGCAGTATGCAGCATATGATTATGTTATCGGGAATTCAATTGAAACCGCCATTAGAGGGCGCTAGCGTATTCGACAATCTGCTGCACATTCGTGAGCGGGATCTGATTGTTCAACTAATCTGCACAAAAGTTGTTAATCCGTTTATCGAAGCGATGATGGAGAGATCGAATACGCAGGTGCAAAAGAACATCGAACAAGCGATAAGCTACATTGAAACCAACTATACGAAAGATATTTCTCTAGACAGTTGTGCCGACCACTTAGGGACGAATCCGTTTACCTTGAGTAAATCGTTTAAACAAGTAACGGGGATCAATTTTATTGATTATGTGACGGACTTGCGTTTGAACAAGGCCAAGGAGTTGCTGCGAGAAACGGATAGGAAGATGAGTGACATCGCGGAATCGGTTGGGTACCAACAGACTTATTTCAATCGCATCTTTAAAAAGCAGGAAGGGGTCACGCCAAGTCAATATCGTGACTCAAGCCGCGATGCTAACGTTTGAGAATCAACACCGAGTCGCTCCATTCCGGCCCTGAACGCCCGTTAATTGGGTGATTCAGGGCCCTTTTTTATGCGGTGAGAAAGTCTAACCCGGTTGAAAAAGTGCAAAGTTGGCTTTGTCGAGGCTGTTCTACCTTCACCCAAATTGTATAATAGCCTGCAAAATGATCCTGGCCTATGATTTAGTTGTGAATACAATCCACGAAGATAGGAGGAATATCCGAAAGGAGATATCAATGGATAAAATGTCTGTGCGCACGAAGCCAATAGGCCAAATCGAGACGAAATGGATCCGTCAGGTGAAGAAAGACAAATGGTTGTATGTGCTGCTGGTACCGGGGGTTTTGTATTTTCTTGTTTTCAAGTATGTCCCTATGTGGGGCTTGCTTATTGCGTTTCAGAATTATCAGCCGTTTTTAGGTTTATGGCGTAGCGAGTGGGTTGGGTTAGAACACTTCACCATTTTTTTTCAAAATCCCGATTTCATCAAACTGCTTCGCAATACGTTGCTACTGTCGTTGTACAATATCGTCTTCTATTTTCCAGTCCCTATTATTCTTGCGCTTATGCTAAATGAGGTTAGAGTTGCCGTATTCAAACGATCGGTCCAAACTTTGATTTATGTACCGCACTTCATTTCGATGGTTATCGTAGTAAGCATTACCTACGTGTTCCTGACGACCGAAAGCGGGGTCGTCAATGAACTGCTGCAGAAATATACGGGCCATAAGATTGCTTTCTTGACTGATCCCGATTGGTTCAGGCCGTTGATCATCTTGCAAACGATCTGGAAAGAAGCCGGCTGGGGGACGATTATCATTTTGGCTGCGCTTGCGGGAGTCAGCTTGGAGCTGTACGAAGCCGCCATTGTCGACGGTGCAGGAAGATGGCGTCAATTATGGCACGTTACCCTGCCGGCCATCCGAAGCACGATCATCATTCTGCTCATTCTAAGGATGGGAGACGTTTTGGATACCGGATTCGAGCAAATTTATTTGATGATGAATGCGCTGAATCGGGAAGTGGCGGATGTATTCGATACCTATGTGTATGACGTGGGAATCAGACAAGGCGCGTTTAGCTACAGTACGGCCGTCGGCTTGTTTAAATCCGTTGTAGGCGTCATACTCGTATTATCCGCCAATTACCTGGCGAAGAAGTTCGGGGAAGAGGGCATTTATTGATTTTGATTTAGGGTTGGAGGAAAAACATGGGAAAATGGCACAACATCATATCTGTCAGAGTGTTCAACGTATTCAATTACTTCTTGCTGGCGTTGTTCGCCCTTTGCTCCATCGTACCTTTTCTGTACATTATTGGCGGATCGTTCGCAACAGAGGCGGAATTGACGGCGAGAGGATTTTTTCTGATTCCGACGGAGTATTCCTTGAATGCATATAAGTATATTTTTACATCCAATACCTTACTTCGCAGCATTATGGTTTCGATCTATATAACGGCAGCAGGCACCTTGGTAAACTTGTTTTTTACGGTCACGATGGCGTACCCGCTTGCGCGAAAAACATTGAATGGAAGGAAAACGATTCTTAACCTGGTGATCTTCTCAATGCTGTTCAGCGGCGGAATCATCCCCACCTTCCTGTTAGTGAAAAACTTGGGTTTGCTGGACTCCTATTGGGCTTTAGTGCTACCGGGGGCGATCAGTGCATTCAACTTGATCATCGTAAAAAATTTCTTCCAAGAGCTACCTCCTGGATTGGAGGAGGCTGCCAGAATAGACGGCTGTACGGAGGTAGGCGTATTGTGGAAAATTGTTCTGCCGCTATCCAAACCGGTGCTGGCTACATTCGGCATGTTTTACGCGGTAGGGCACTGGAACAACTTCTTCACAGCGCTGCTTTATATGAACGATTCCGAGAAGTGGCCATTGCAGGTATTGCTGCGCCAGATCATATTGCTGTCACAGGGGAGCCTTGGGGATTCGGCGCAATTAGACCCCACGTTCGTTCAACCCCCTGAACAGGCGGTAAAAATGGCGGCCATCGTGGTTGGCACAGTTCCAATTTTGCTCGTGTACCCGTTCCTGCAAAAGCATTTTGCCAAAGGGGTCCTGCTTGGATCCGTCAAAGGCTAAAGGTCCAAAATATAATTATGAGGAGAATGAATCCAATATGGTAAAAAGAATGAAAACCTTTCGCAGTTCCGCTCTGTTAGTCGTTTCGGTATTAGGCTTCACGGTGTTGTTAGGTTGCTCAAACGATGCGGATATCAAGGAGCCTGCGGCAAGTAGCACGGAGCCAACCGCGCAGCCGCCGCTCGCTCTCGATATTATGCTTCCTTCCTTTGCAACCGAGACCCCGAAGGATGACAGCCCGGTTGTTCAGGCCATCGAAAAGGCGACAAATACTAAAATCCATTTGGAGTGGGCGCCCAATTCATCTTATTTGGACAAATACAATATTACCTTGGCATCCGGCAAAATGCCTGCGATTATGGTCGTGCAGAGCAAAACGGCAAGCTTCGTGAATGCAGCGAGATCGGGCGCTTTCTGGGAGCTTGGGCCTTACCTGAAGGACTATCCGAACTTGAGCAAAGCCAACCCCATCGTTCTGAAGAACTCTTCCGTGGACGGGAAGGTGTATGGTCTTTATCGCACGCGGGCACTGGCCAGGAACGCGATGATTATCCGCAAGGACTGGCTTGAAAACCTAGGTCTGCAGGCTCCCAAAACGATTGACGAATTCTACAATATGTTGAAAGCATTTTCAACGCAAGATCCGGATAAGAATGGGAAGGTCGATACGTACGGCATGGTCATTTCCAAATACAATCTTCCATGGGAGATGATGCAAACCTGGTTTGGAGCTCCAAACAAATGGGGCACGGATGCTGGCGGTAAACTGATTCCGGTACACACTACCCCCGAATATATGGAAGCGCTTCGCTTTTTCAAAAAGCTGTATAATGAGAAGCTGATTAATCAGGATTTTGCTGTCTTGGATTCGGCGAAATGGGGAGATCCCGTCGTGAACAATCAGGCTGGTGTCTTGCTTGCCGAAGGGGACACTGTCAGTGGCTTTGATGCCCGAACATTGGAAGCGATGAAAAAGCTTGGCAAGGAAGAACGGCAATATCTCGATGTATTCGGCGACGTTTCCGGACCTAAGGGAGTCAGGAACTTGCCAACAGAGGGCTATGCAGGGATGGTCCATATTTCCAAGTCGACCGTAAAAACGGAAGCAGAGTTGAAACGCGTATTGACATTCTTGGATAAGCTGAGCGATGCCGATATGCAAAACTTGTTGAACTATGGGATTGAAGGTAGACAGTATACGAGAACGCCGAATGGGACCGAAGTTACGAAGGATACGGCGCTACTCGCGGAAAAGAATGATTTGGCCCAAATCATGACGTTTATTCCTGAAAATCGGATTCTGCCTACTGTGATAACACCGCTTAGAACTAAAGTGGCTCAGCTGCAGAAGGAGAGCGAAAAGTTCGTCATTCCGAATCCGGCTACTCCGCTGGTATCTACCGTTTATGCACAAAAAGGTTCTCAATTGGATAATATTGTAAATGATGCCAGAACCAAATTCATTGTAGGGCAAATTGACGAAGCAGGCTTGAAAGCGGCCAACGAGCTATGGATGAAGAGTGGCGGCGAAGACTTAATTAAAGAAATGAATGAGTTGAATGCTTCTAGTGGGAAGTAACCATTTTCCAGTTTGAAAGATTAGCTCGAAGCGAGATTCAAATCCAGCGTCTGTGATGTTGTGGGCAGCCATGGCCCGAAAGGGTATTCGATGGGGTGGCCAAGTCGGGTTCAAACAATTTTAAAACAAAGTAGCTCCGGACATAATTTCCGGAGCTTTGAGTTGTCTTCAGTCATTTTTTATATTATCAGTGGCAAAGCTGACTTTTCACCAAGTGTATCGTACCCTTTTCATAATCTTCCGCTTCCGTAGGGGTAAATGGAAGACGATTAAAGTATAGGGCCTGTCAAAGTGGCATTCCTTTAAACATTTGAATCCAATGAAGGCTGTCAATTTTCTGAGATAATGTCACCCTAACTCGTCTGTGAAAATGTCACTTTTGGGGTGTAGTGTTAGGCGATCGATGGGTTGACAGCGAGCCTCCGGCGACCTGCTGAAAGGCGATGAGGCGAGTGGTCCCACTCGCCTAGGCACATAGCCTATCAGGTCGCCCTCTCGCTATAAACCCATCTACGTTTGTGCTCTAGCCGATGGTTGTGCTACGCTTACGTTAGTTTTGGATTAGACCAACTCCTTTTCCAAGGATGGTCAGCGGCGGGCTTGCGGTGGTGCGCAGGGCCCGCTTTCGCTTTTTGTTCCCTTTCGGGCTTGCGTGTTTCCACCAAAGTAAGAGCCTGTCCGTTATGCCACATCAGAACCTCGCCTGAAAGCGTTTCACGCATCTCAACCACCATCTTAGCCTGGAACCGCTGTGTGGTAGGCTTGGCCAGTGTGTAGATCTTCACTTTATAGGAAAGCGTAAAGCCTGTGCCCAATTGGCGGTGTTCACGAATAGTGAATACGTGCTCCAAGTTGATCGATGAAACTAGCGCCATATAAGCGCATTCCGCTTCCTTGGCCTTGACCGCAAACTTTTCATTGTGTTTACGAAGCAGCTCAGGCAAAGCTCGGTTCGCTTCCTCGATCGTGGTGACACCTAGTAGTCGAAGTTCGATAATGAGGCGATCTTGGAAGGTAACCCATAGCCGTTCGATACGTCTTTTGGCCTGAGGGGTAATCGCTTTGATGTGCTCAATGTGCAACTCACCCATGGCCTTGCCGAAATTGGATAATGGCTTTGTCTCTCCTGCTAGCTCCTGCTCCACGGTCAGTTTCTCGTTGGGGGAGCGGAAGATGTATTACAAATGAAGGCTTGTTTTTTATCGCTGTGTCAGATATTCTTGAGTGTGGACTATAAATGCAAGTGTAAGAAAGGAATATAAGCATATGCCTGCAACGATGTACTGGTATCCCAAATGCGACACCAGCCGTGATGCTCTAAAGTCCTTGAAGCGCAAAGGAATAGAGCCCGAAACGATCAACTTGTTCGAAACTCCGCCGCCGGCTCAACTGCTAAGTGCGTTGATCGATAGCAGCGGGTTAGAAATTAAGAAATTTTTTAACATATCTGGTGAAGTCTATAAGGAAATGAATTTGAAGGACAAGCTTCCAAGTATGACTAGAGAGCAGATGGTAGAGCTGTTGGCATCGAATGGAAGATTAATCAAACGGCCGATCGTCTTTGACGGCGATAAGATAACGGTAGGGTACAAGGAAGAGCACTATGAAGAGATATGGGGATCTAATAAACAGCAGTAACGAGCCTGCCCTAATGCGGTATTGCTTGGAGACAGGGGGCGATATGCTTTGGCAGGAATAGGAAAACCGAATAAGTCCAGATGGTGGGGATTAGGTGCAATCGGCACTTTCTTACTAGGACAAGCTAAGACCGTTATCTCGATCTTTCAGCTTGGCAAGACCGGCAGCGCAGTTCTAAGCGCATTAGTAGCAATTGCTTTCTACGCATGGTTATATCAATGGGAATTTGCTCTTGGTGTTGTCATCATGGTATTGTTCCATGAACTCGGCCATGTATGGGCAGCCAAGCGTAAAGGAATACCGGCCACTGCCCCTTTCTTCATTCCTTTTCTCGGTGCATTGATTATGCTCAAAAGGAATCCCAGAGATGCGGTCACAGAAGCCTATATTGCTATAGGTGGACCGATATTAGGTACGATCGCCGCGTTTGTCTGTATATGTCTGGCCTGGATAACAGGACATCCATTATTTTACGCGATCGCTTATATCGGTTTTATCCTGAATCTTATTAATCTGCTCCCCATTCATCCTTTGGATGGAGGGCGTATTGCTATGACAGTTACAAGGTGGATGTGGGTCGCGGGGCTGCTGTCTGGTATAATAATTGTCATTTATATTAAATCTATTCTACTATTTATCGTGTGGGCCTTATTCTCGATAGATTTGTTCTTGCGATTCATATGGCGTAGTCAGAATAAGGGCAGCAACTATACGGTTTATGGGAGATTTGATGTTCCAATCGCCAACATTGAGAATCCGGATTGGCTCGTCAAAGGTTATCAATATACCGGTGAGTTGCCTTATACGACTTACAGTGAACTGGATGGACGTCAATATGTGGAACTAAGCTGGGAGCTCGCTAATATTGTCAAACGGATCGAGATGCAGGAGCAGGGCACTATTCGCCGGGTTAATTGCACAGGTGTGGACTTCAAATGGAACCAAGTGCCGAAGCGTTTAGTCATGCGGTATGAAATCAATTATGTTCCGTACGAAAATGATCAATATTATGTAGTTTCAAGGCCTTTGCGATGGAAGTTCGGATTATCCTATGGCGGACTTGCATTATTCTTACTGCTCATGATGTGGGTCATTCAACAGGAGCTTGCTCCACATAGCAGTCTTCTGCAATCGTTTAGAGGAAGATAAGAGGACAGATTTCCCGGGAAATTGAATTAGGTGTCGTAAATTGTCGGTGTATCAAGCTCTACATAGGGTTTTATATTTGATTAATCCAATACAAGGAGTGAGTACAATGACGGAGAAACAACCTTCTGTGCTTCTAGTTGACGGAATGGCGCTTTTGTTCAGGGCTTATTTTGCAAGTGCGTACAGCGGCTATATTAAAAGAACGAGCACCGGGCTTCCGGTTAATGCTGTCTACGGTTTCGTGAAATACATGCTGGAAGCGATTGAGACCTTTGCCCCGAGCCATGTGGTGTGCTGCTGGGATATGGGAAGCAAGACGTTCCGGACCGAGCAATATGAGAGCTACAAAGGAAATCGGCCGGAAGCGCCGGAGGATCTGATTCCTCAATTCGATCTGGTCAAAGAGGTCGTAGAGAGCTTCGGCATCCCTAATGTTGGGATACCAGGGTTTGAGGCAGATGATTGTATCGGTACGTTATCCTCGGCGTTCAGCAGCGAGATCGATGTGATGATTCTGACCGGTGATCATGATATGCTTCAATTAGTGTCGGAGCGGACCCAAGTTATCATTATGAAAAAAGGTCCCGGCAATTATATGGTGTACAATCTGCAGACACTGCGGGATGAGAAGCAGTTGACTCCTGCTCAGATCATTGACATGAAAGGTCTGACTGGGGACACGAGCGATAATTACCCAGGAGTCAAAGGGATCGGTGAGAAAACAGCTCTGAAGCTGTTGCTGGAGTATGAATCAATCGATGGAATATTGGCTAATTTGCACCTTGTGCCCAAAAGTGTCAGAGCAAAGATCGAAGCGGAGCTCGATATGCTGCACTTATGTCGTGATCTGGCTACCATACGCTGTGATGTGCCGATCGCTTGCGCCTTGGAAACTTGTTTCTGGGAGATTGACCGCCATCAAGTCATAGCCAAGTTCGAGGAATTGGAATTCAAGGGACTTATGAAGATGATTATTTAATAGATTTGCATACTGACCTCCAGGGCCTCTGCTCTGGAGGTTTTACTTTTGAGAACACTGAATAGCAGTGAAAAAATAACCATTTCCTCATGTTACCGTTGCTCCAAAGCGGAAAATCCGCTTTAGAGGCACAGCACCGGGAGCGTAGAGCTGCTCCAAAGCGGAAAATCCGCTTTAGAGGCACCGGACGGGGAGCGTCGAGCTGCTCCAAAGCGGATTTTCCGCTTTAGAGGCACCGCACCGGGAGCGTCGAGCTGCTCCAAAGCGGAAAACCCGCTTTAGAGGCACCGTACGGGGAGCGTAGAGCTGCTCCAAAGCGGAAAATCCGCTTTAGAGGCACCGTACGGGGAGCGTAGAGCTGCTCCAAAGCGGGGAATCCGCTTTAGAGGCACCGCACGGGGAGCGTAGAGCTGCTCCAAAGCGGAAAATGCTCTTCTGTCAAGAAAGTAGACCCCCCCTAACTCAGGCAACGTGTCTGTAGTACTCCTGTTCGAAGCGCATCGGTGACATGTAGCCAAGGGTGCTGTTGGATCGTTTTCGGTTATAAAAGAACTCGAGATAGC
>NZ_JCAUBA010000030.1:0-66419 GCF_059692235.1 Paenibacillus sp. J2R1T-4
TACTTCCATCTCTGAAAAGGAAGCTTCTTAAGCATGACCACTTTTTAGTATAAGGTATGGGTTTAAATAATTTAAGAGAAAAATGTTGACAAACTATTAGCTGGTTTTAGCGTAACAAGAATGGGTCTTAGCGTTTTGAGATTATCTTCTAGGTCCTCCACCGATAATGTGATGATTCACAGCGCCAATGTGCAGTTTTACAGTTGAATATGCCCTAAAATCTCCTGTACCAATCGCTTCAAAAGTTTGAGTCTTATTACCAAAATCATTCCCGGTTATGACAACTTCACCAATCTTTTCAGCTTTATCATTATAGAAGGATAAATTGGCTCCAATCATATTCTTTTCATTACCCGTATTCTCCATTTTCAATTGATAAGTAACCTTTGTATTTTCCCCATCCTTAATTAGTATTAAATTTCCAACAGATATACTACTGTTATACTCTGGATCTATTATGTCTAGGTTTCCATTTTTAACATAAATCATTTCTGTTTCAGAATCATAATCGATTGCTGCCCCTATATTTTCGGCTACAAAGCGAATCGGTACATAAGCATGACCATCATAATTAAGTACCTTGTATTCTTCGCCTACTTCGACGTTATTCCCATTGAACTCAAATTTTACAGGAAATAAAAAAGTTTGGATCGATTCCGAGGCGTACGCCACTGTTGAAGCAGAAATTACGATACCGAAAGCCGCACCTATTATAAACTTTTTCATATTACATTTTCCTTCCATTTTTAGTATTTTTATATTAGACGGTTTAATCCCCCTTTTGTTGCGAATAAACCTTCTTCTTCTCCTCCACCAGCCATAAAAATAATTGAGTTATCCTGCTCGTTACTTCAACGAGGCCACCGAATCATGCCGGTGGCCCCGTTCAGGTTGGGCTATAGTCACCCGTTTGTTCAACGTAACTTTAATTAAGAAAGTCGAATATATGTTTAAACATCACTTTACGGTTTTTGGGGAGTGCATGTGTATCATTATCAAAAATGGTAAGCATACATTCCGTTCCGTTCGAAGTCACGTTAAAATAAATCTCATTAACGTCAGAATTCGTGGCAGTGGTGTCCCTGCCGCCATGAAGAATTAATAGCGGAGTTTTAATATGATGCGCCTGGATGATAGGGTTTCTCTCTATTATCGCTTGTTCTCTTTCTACTGGATCATTTGGGTAGGCGATTGGTAGCCATGCACCAAGATACTCGATCCTAGTTAATGCCCACAAGATGATCCCGCGTTCCCAAGGTACATTATTTTGCGCCATCGCCAGCAGAGTCAAATATCCGCCATAGCTAAAGCCCGCAATAAATAATCGTTGATTCACCCCAAAACGGACTTTCCAGTCCTGACCACACGCCACGACATCCCAAACATCTGCCCTTCCTAGTTCTCCCACATTGGCTTTTGCGTGCTCTCCTCCATAGCCTTGTTTCCCTCTATAACTGGGCATGATCACTTCGAAACCTTCCTGTAAAAAACGGTCAACTAAAAAATAGTCAGGATCAACCTTACCGTTGGGTCCGCCGAAATTAAGCAAAATTGCTTTGTTCTTAGGGTGATGTGGAATGACACGAAGGACTGGGACTTTCCGACCGTCTAAGGATGAAATCCAGTACTCCTCTCGGTCGGCATATAGAATCGCTTTCTCTTTACCCTTCATTAGAACTTTCGAGGAATTGTTTGCCGGTTCAAATAGGTAGATCTTACTATCAGCACCAAGAAACAAAAAACTGCCATTGTCTCTATTCGAGGTAACTAGTGAACATCACAGGCCTCCTTGCGTTGATCATATTCTGCGGCTAATAGGTCCAGCGGTACAAATCGTTTCCACTGCTAAAATACACGTTCCCGTTGGAATCGAGTGCAGCGCTGTTCACGGCGCCGGTCCCGGTGAAGAGTGTAGTGACTCCCTTCGTGGTCGTATCTATGCTGAAGAAATGCGTCTTGATCGTACCGAATATCTTGTTGCTGCCCGCCCGTCCGAGCACGAGAGAGCCGTCTCTTGTAATTTGCGTGGTGGACGTGTAGCTCACATCGGTGAACTTCTGTACATGATACTCCACCGTATTCGTTGCCGGATTGAACACGAAGAGATAGCCTTCCGACAATCCCCATATTTTGTTGTCCGGACCGACCGTCAACGCTGTAATTCCCTGCGAGGAAACCGGCATCGTATATGTGGTATAAGCGCCTGTTGCGACGTTCAGCTTGACCAGCTTAGCCTCCGTGGCGACCGGAGTCGTGTTCTTGCCGCCCCCGATTGTAGATCCCGCGTACACATAGCCATCTAGATAAGCTACGGAGACTATACTCTGGTTCGGGACGATGTTGTAGAACACCTGCCCCGTACCCGTCAACGTATCGTAGATGGTCAGCGCGCCCTCCAGGTCTCCAGAGCCCGCCACCGTGCCTATAAATATTTTATTATCCCCTTGCGCCATCCCATACGGTCGTTCCTGATGGTCAGAGGTTCCTAAATCCAATATTTTAGTTCGGTTAGCCCAGCCCGCTGTCAGATTATATTTGTATATATTGGCAGATGGGTAACCGCCCAGAAACAAGTTGTTGCCCTGCGCTATCATGCCTTCCAGCTGAGAGATGCCATACAGCTCCTGGTTCTGGTCGCTTCGCATCGGAGTGTAGATCCCCAAATTGCCGGAGAGGAAGCCGCCTGTGTACACTTTGCCATCCGGACCTGTTCCTACTGTGCTGATATCGGTCGGAACCCCTGAAATGCTAGTGAGGAGCGTTTCGGAGCTCATCTTGGTCGTTGGATTGTATCGGAACAGCATGATCTGCCCGGAATAAGGACCTACCGCTACAAGTGATTGGCCCGGGTAGTTCACCTGATCATCGAGTGTGGCGATTCCCCATGCATATCCACTAACAACTGAGGTAAAAGTCGATCCGTCGGGATTCAAAGTAGGAGCAATCGTCTTAGTAGAGATATCGTATGATTTCAGGGTACTGTCGACAAAATAGACTTTGCCATTCAACTCTGGGGACACCCCGTAATCGCCTAAATTCAATTTCGTACATAGCGCCACACCCCCTGCACGCATTTTGGCTAACACGCGGCTAGGTTTCATGGCATATGGGGTCCCTTGCATCGATAACTCTCCTCCTTAGGTGTAATGGCCTCCTTACCCAGAGGCTGAATGTCTGCAGGTCCACTTCATTATCCACGAGCGGCTCATCTACGAAGATTGGCAACCTTGCCTCTACGAAGGGGCGCCAGCGTTCTACATGCTCGTGTCCCTTACCCGTCGAGATAATAACGTCATCCTATTAACTCTGCGTCAAATTGAGTTCGTATACCTTGGCTCGTGCATTTGCCTCCAGCTTCCTTCAGATTCTGCCTCGCGGCAGATACCCTTGCTTTAGGCAAACGGTAGGCGATCGCCAGCCCCCATTCAGGACTTTCACCCTAGAGATGATGCCCATGCTGGGCGTACATAAAAACAGGGAGATTCGACGTTAGTCGCACTCCCTCGATAATACTCCACTGATCGACTTCGTTATCGGGAAAGCGGATTAGGCCTACCAAGTTTCTGCCCAATAGCGGTCCCATTAGAGAAGCCGCTGAAAGCCCTTGAGCGCAACGCCTCCACACATGGCGGCATCGATGTTGTCATTTCGCAGCGTTTCATCGATAACATCGAACACTGCGCCGATCGCTGCATCATACTTGTCGACGATGTCATCGTTGTGCGCAAGCGTAGGATAAATCGATGTCCCCGCCAGGAATCCGCGGTCCAGCATCAGTTGTGTGTACAACGTGCGCAGCTTGTCCGCTTCCGCGTGGCGGAAGCTGAAATGGGCGAGGCACGGGTAGGTGTCTCCCGTTTGCACCGGCAAACCAAGGCGGTCCGCATGCTGACGCCAACTCGTCAGAATGCGGCTGCCGACATGCGTGACATGCGACGGCACGTCGATTGCGGCCAGCTTGCGCAGCGTGGCGACAGCCGCGGCGGGGCCGACGCTTTCCGTCCAATACGTGCTGCTGATGAACGAATCGCGCGCTCCTTGCATCGCATCCGTGGTGCCGATGACCGCCCCGATCGGATGGCCGTTGCCGAGCGCTTTGGCGAAGACGGCGATGTCAGGGTTGACGCCGAAGCCGAGATGGGCGCCGCCGCGCTGCAGCCGGAAGCCGATGGTAATTTCGTCGAAGATGAGTAGCGCGCCGCAGCGCCGCGTCGTTTCGCGGACAAACGGCAAAAACCCCGGCTCCGGATCACCGTTTCGGCATGGCTCCATGATGACGGCAGCCAGTTGGTCGCCGTACTGGTCGACGATGCGCTGCAGCGCATCGCAATCGTTGTAGGCGAACGTCAGCGCCGTCGCCCGCAGTTCACGGGGAACGCCAAGCGGGTTCAAGCCATCTAGCAGATGACCGCGGAGCGCGTCGCTTTCGCCCAGGTTCGCCGCCAAGTACCAGTCCGGCCAGCCGTGGTAGCCGCAGATGGCGATGACGGAGCGGTCCGTCGTGGCGCGCGCAATCCGAACCGCCACGGCGCAGCTGTCGCCTCCGCCTCGCGTGAAGCGGGCTTGCTCCGCCCACGGATGGAGCGCACACAACATGTCCGCAAGTTCCACTTCCTCCGGCGGGTTGAGCGTGCTCATACTGCCCAGATTGACCCGGCGCACGACCGCGCGGGTCACGTCATCATCACGATAGCCGAGCAGACACGTACCGATCCCATTCGTGGACATGTCATAGAAATGGTTGCCATCCAGATCCCAAACCTCGCAACCCCGCGCTTCGCTGAAGTAGGCCGGCCAGCGGCCCGGCGCCATATTTTCCGGCCGTTTGCTAAGCAGTTGAACGCCGCCCGGAATGCGCGTTTTTGCATAGGTGTACAACGACTCCGTCACATTACCTGGCTCAGACAGTAGGCCGACCAACCGGGAGCTATTTCGATAAAAGATATCGTCTTTATCTTCGTCATTCAATCCCAAGTCATTGATCGCGGTGCGCAGTGCCCGCAGCGACTCGATACCAGACAGAATCGGATGCCCGAGATGGGCCGCCTTGTCCCTGTCTCCGACGAAGTTGTTGTCGAGCCATACGAACCCATCACCGACCGTTACCGCCCTGCGGCGAATGTGTGAGACGGGAAAGCCGCTGCCCCACAACAGCTTGCGAGGGCCGAACTGCTGCAAAATGACTTTTATTACTTCCGGCTCGCAAATGGCCGACATATCGAAGAAGACGTTCTCCAGTCCGCGCAGCCCGACGATCCCCTTCTCCGGGTTCAGGGCGTCGAAACAGCGCGCCGCATGCGTCAAAATCAGTTTCATCCGCGGATACCGCGTGCACAGGTCGCGAATTTCCTGTACATTGTCGGTATCAGCAAGCGCCCCGTCCTTAACCAAGTGCAGCATGACGGACATACCACGTGAATTGGCTTCCTCCCACATCCAATCCGGGCAAAACGACTCGATTGACGACTGCCAAGTCGGCTTCTCTTTGCTATAAAGATGATGTATCTTGAAGCCGACGATTTGCGGATGAACCAGAAAGGAGGTAAACTCCTCCAGCCGGTCTTCCGGGGTAACAATGATCAGCCCGCGGGAGGCAGGCTCCAGTTCCAATTGCGCTATCAAATAATAGTTTTGCGCGCGCAGGTCCGCCGATAGCATCGAAATAGGGAAAAACAAACCACCCGTAAGCCGCTCCTCTCCCCCCATTAGCGGAGCCAAGAGCTCTCGCCACGTCTGGATGGTCACATCGGCCGGCCCTTCCGACCAGAAGCCCGGGTCGGTCAAATGTAAATCCGCCTGTCTGTAAATATGTGTATGGACATCAAACATTCGATCAGGCAAAAATGCTTCCAGTTCCTTGGCCGCCTTACGGTCATGTTCAAGAACTACCCAGTCCGGGTTCGAATACAGTTTTGTTTCCATGGTTTCGCCTCCACTTGTCTCTCATGGTTGGGGATCTTTACATATTACGAAAATAAAGATATAGAGAATCGGAGGGAAGGACAGAGCTCAGCTGCACCCGCCTGCCTGCAGTGCGGCGGCCCGCCTTGCCCCAGACGCCGTAGTCGTAGACGTAGACGATAACAGGTTATCGTCCCTGCCACCGAACTCATTATAGGGCACTATCCGACATGTCACAGGTCAATTCGAAGCAACTACTCAGTCACTCTTTTCGATTAAATGTGACGTTAGCGGAAGGTTTTCAAGTCGATCGGCATTCAGACGCGCTTTAGCGCTTCACCGACCGTTATGTTGAAAAAACCGATTGATCTAGGGTGAGTTCGTCGGATCAATCGGTTTTATATAACCTGTACACATTGCGGAGTACCAAGCTCAACTGCCGGTCGAATAAACCAGGCGGTATTCGGACGGCGTCATGCCCAAAATCTCATTAAATACGCGGTTAAATGTGCGGTAAGAGTCGAAGCCGACTTCCGCCGAAATGTCGATAACGGTCATAGTCGTCGTCAAGAGCATCGTTGCGGCTCTTTGAACCCGGAGTGAATGAAGATATTCCAAGTAACTTTTCCCAACCTGCGCTTTAAAGATGCGGCTTATTCTGGAAATGCTAACGCCCATTTCCTTGGCGATCATACCGAGACTCATTTCGTCTGCGTGGTGGAGATGGACATGATGAATGACATCCCATTTCGTCTTCGTCAATTCCGACTTCTTCCCGGCGGATGCAGTCAAAGAGGAGGCAAGCGCCGCGCGTATGTACACGAGCAGCGCCTCAATCAATTTGCTCCGAATGATCGTATTTCTCCCCAAATTCGATGCCTCCCATTCGCCGAACAGCGCTCCCAGAATCGTCTCCATGCTCCTCGCTTGATCGGGAGGCAAGTCGACGTAAGATGTCATGTCGACACCAGCGCGAAACAAATATTTCATGAGCTCCGCATCGATCGGCGAATCGTACAACAACCTGAGATCGAACATGCAGGAATAAGTCACCAAGGGGGTTCTGGGAATGATTTCATGAAGGTGATGAGGAAGCAAGAACGTAACAGAGCCGGCACCCAATCTATGCTCCATCCCATTGAGCATTTCACTGCCTTCCCCCCCTGTGATGAACATGAGTTCCGCAAAATCGTGATAATGGTGAGGGTACCGCCAGTCAAGCGCATAATGAAACATGTAGAATGGTATATCGGTATGAAACCTCTTTATTTCTTCCATGACATCGACGTATTCTGGCAGCCTTTTCATGCGAAGTCTCCTTATCAGGGAAATGTATCGATACAGAAATTACCTTCTTGTTTAACTAACCGTTTCTACTCGGCCTGGCAATTTAAATCCCCTATTCCTTTTCCCATGGAAGAAATGGCCTGTTATTTGATCGGAAATGTCCCATACCGACTCGAAGTCCGGCTTTTAATACATTCGAAGCGGTTGATAACGCTTCCACCCACAAAGAATGGAGAGCAACCACGATCCTATGCGTATTCGGTTTGGATGGAGGACTGTTTGATGATTAAAAAAGCCACTGCGGAGCAACACAGGGGGACGAGTCAACGTAAAAATTGTTGACTCCTCCAGCACGGGGGCATACGGCATTCGAAGTGACTACCTGCCGGCACTAGCTGGTAAGTCCTATTTCGCTTTCTGTATAATGGAGTCAAAAATTTCGAGAATGCGATCTCCGACAGCTATGGCAATATTTACTTCAATATGGGCAACGAGCTATTCCGATGGGCTAACTGACAGCGTTTCGCATTGAAGAATGCTCCTTTCCAGCAGCCACACCGGAATGGAGCATTTGTAACTGGACGATGCTGGCTGCATCTGTGAGAAATGCGCCACCTAGCAAGTTATGGCCTCGGATATCGAGATGAAGATGTTGTCATTCAGCGTTCGTTCGCAGGCTACGACTTTATAGCATGTGCTGGTAATAAGCCACTCCCGGCTCGCCGCCGCCATACACCAACTCCGGATTACCGTCCCCATCCAAATCGAGCAGCCTTTTGAAGAGCGTCATGTCCGGCAGTGTTCCTACCAAAACGAGCGCACTACCACTAGGTACAACCTCCAGCTTATAGATGCGGGCAAAAGAATCCAGCACGGACCAAACGACGATTTCCCGCTCTCCATCACCGTCCAGGTCAACCGTCTGCAGTTCGACCATTCGGTTGGTGACAAGTGGACACGGATCCCCTATAAACGGCATACACGCATAGGGCTCCAAAATCGGCAACCCTTCCAAATCGATGCCCCGATGCAGCAAATAATAGATGCCGGCACCGGGATTCGGATCGAATTCGAAGCCGCGCTGATAAGTCGCACCGCCGACCAACAGATCCTCCCGTCCGTCGCCGTCGAGGTCAATGCCGATCGCGCTAAGTCGGTTGTGAATGCGGATGACGCTCCCACCGCTATCTTTCAGCGGTCCCACCGACCGGTAATGGAATTGCCCGTTCTTACCGACCGCTCCCTCATCGACGAGCAGGTACAGCAGCCCTTTGTCAGTACCGACGATCATGTGCTGCCTGCCACTACCGTCATAGTCCCAGAGGGCCGCCGAATGCACCCCGCATGCGGGAGACACCAGAGGGTCAGTCTCGCCTTCAACGTAAAAAGATCCGTGCTGATCGGTGATCTCGGTCGAGGCTGTCGACAAGCGGATGCCCTCTTCCGTGTCGATGATTCGGCGTACTGTCCAATCGCTGAAACCGACGTCGAGCAAATACCTATTCCCTTGATGCCTGTCCAACAGCACAACTGAATAATGGTAGCCGCATGAGATCGCGTGTTCCCCGCTGACAAAACCAGAAAACGAATACGCCGGCACAACGCGTTCCGGATGCGTGTTCGTCAGCCGCGCGATATAATTGCCGGACGTCAACAGCACTTCATCGTATCCCTGCTCCTGGTCGACGATCAACTTGTCGTGGAAACTGAACGGATGCAACCCTCGCAGGCCGTTTAGCTCGACCTCGCCCAGTTGACGAAACACGGGCTGCTCGTCTACGCCGCCGTTCACTCGTTCCAGATAGTACGCCTTTGGCTCCTCATAGCCGGTCAGCACCAGCAAATCATCGGTACCCGTCAACTTATTGCGATAAACGACAGGCTTGACATTGCCGCCAGCAAACCGATTGCCGTTCTCAACACCGATCCCAAGCAGAAACGGTACACCGTTCTCATCCGTTATTTTGCTAGCCGGCCGCGCATAGCGCGTGCCGAACTGATCGCGGTAGCGCTGACCGTATTCCGCTGCGCCCTCTGCCGGCTTCTCGTAGGCAATGCCTGTATATGAGGGCCGGCTGCCGTCCATCGACACGTCAGGCATCCACCACAGATTACCGGCCATGTCGCCGACGATCAAGTCGGTCACGCTGCGATGCGGGTTCGGGTACAAGACTGGATATGCATAGTTATAGAAATGCGGATCGGAATAGCCGCTAAGCGAATCCGTCATATGGTACGGGTTGTCATAAGGCAAATTGAACGGAAGCCCACTGTCTCGATCGACAATTAGTCCCGAGTAGCTGAAAGCGATCGGCGATTCATCCGTCCGACGCTCGAGCAGATGCAGGAACCCGTGCCGTTCGGAGACGACCGCATCCTCATACCCGTCATGGTTCCAATCGGCCAGGCAGAACAGTTGGAGCTTGCCCCCGGCCTCGTATGCAAGTGCCGGTACGGCGTGCAGTTCAAGATCTGTCATCCCCTCGTATGCGTAAATGCCTTCCCAAGCCCGTGAGAGCAGCAATCGCTTGCTGCTCTCGCCCGTTCCGGAAATGATTGCGCCAGCCATGCTCAGCCCGAACGAAATCGGACCGAATTCACTGCGCATCGGAATTTTTTCACCATATACGATTGGTTTCCATATGTTCATCGCATTCCCTCCCCAGAGTTAGCCTTTCATCGAACCCAGCATAATGCCTTTAATGAAATAGCGCTGGATCCACGGATAAACGAGCACGATCGGTCCAATCGACAGCAGCGCGATCGCCGAGCGTACGTTCAGCAGCGACAGTTGCGCCTGCTCCGCTGTCTGGTTGAGCGATACTGCATTGTTAACCGACATATCGACGGCGGTCAGCATCTCACGCATGATGACCTGGATCACGATCAGCTTGCGGTCGTGGATGTAAATCATGGCGTCGAACCAGGCATTCCAATGGCCGACGGCGGCCCAGAGGGCTACAGTTGCGAGCACCGGTACGGATACTGGTACGACGATTCGAAACACGAGCCGGAAGTATCCCGCACCGTCGATGAGCGCGGACTCCTCCAGCGCCGGATCAAGTGACATGAAATAATTTCGCATAATGATAATGCTGAAGACCGCAACAGCTCCGGGTATTATCAGTACCAGAAAATTATCGATCAGCCCGAGACTGCGGATCAGTAGATATGTCGGGATCAGTCCCCCGGCGAAAAACATCGGGATGATGAAATACGTTGTTATCCAGCCGCGCAACGGCAAATCCCGCTTCGCCAGCGGGTAAGCGGCCAGTATCGTAAACAGCAGCTCAAGGGAGGTGCCGGCGACGGTACGCAGCAACGCATTGACGTAAGGACGGAAGATCTCTTCATAAGAGAACAGAAACCGGAAGGCGCTGACGGACCATACCTTCGGCCATACGTGAAAGCCGAGCGAACTAGCTTCCTTACCCGTTGAAAAGGCAATCACGACAATTTGCCAGAACGGATATAAAATCAGCAGCGAGAAGGAGAGCAGCAGCGCGTAATTGACGATATCAAACCAGCCCATACGCGTGCGTGCGTTGCGGCGTACTATCAGCGACGCCAGGTCGGCATCCCTTTTCATATTCGCCATATCACCACACTCCGTAATCGCTGCGCCGGCGTACGATCTGGTTAACGGTCACCAGAAACACGAGGCCCACCACATTTTTGAACAGGCCGACGGCGGCGGAATAATCGAACCGGAACTGCTCGAGTCCTACCCGGTACACATACGTATCGATAATGTCGCCTACCTCGTAAACGAGCGGATTGTACAAATTCAGCACCTGATCGAAGCCTCCGGACAGGATGCTGCCCAGCCTTAGCAGTAACATGATCATAATGACCGGCGTCAGCGACGGCAAGGTGATGGAAATCATTTTTTGCCATCGGTTGGCGCCGTCCGCTTCTGCCGCTTCGTACAGCTCCGGCGAAATCGCCGATATAGAGGCCAAGTAGATGATCGACGCCCAGCCGACTTCCTTCCAAGTATCGGTTATGATCAACAGAGGGACGAAATACTCTTTCTGCGACAAAAAGTGGATCGGGGTGCCGCCGAACTGAACAATGAGATAATTCACGACACCCCGTTCCGGCGAAAACACTTCGACCACCATCGAGGCGATCACGACCCAGGAAAGGAAATGCGGCAAATAAGAAATGCTTTGTAACAGCCGTTTGAACCGATGATGAACTACTTCGTTGATCAACAGCGCGAACATGATTGACAGGGTAAACCCGACGATCAGTCTCAGGAAGCTGATAATGAACGTATTGCGAAGCGCCCGCAAAAAAGCGAAATCCTCGAACATCATGCGAAAATGTGCCATATGATTCCATGGGCTGTCCCAAATGCCGAGCCCCGGCTTATACGCTTTGAACGCCACAATCACACCGTACATCGGCGCGTAATGGAACACGGCCAGATGGACGACCGGGAGCAACAGCATCAAATAAAGTGCTCGCATGCGAAACATTTTGCTGCGTACCGACTTCGTGCGTGTCGCCATCTTACTACCTCCTTCCGGGGCTTGCCGCAATTGCGGAGCCCGCTTCACTCACTCTGAGCCTTATGCGAGGATGGCAAGGGCTACGTCCATGCACCGACGGACGCCGCCCCGCTACCCTACTTACCACAACGGCCATGAGGCCGCATCGATATTATTTCTTTAATAGATCCGACACAGTGGGGGCCTTCTCAAGTTCAACAAGCAGTTCGCTTCCGCCCGAGGACAGCCAGTTTTTCACATACCCATCCCAGTCTTTGGTCACATCCACTTCTCCCGTCACCGCTCTATAGAAAAATTCGTCGCGGATCGTGTTCAACTTTGCTCCGTTAGTGGCAAGCAGATCCCTATACTTCGTTTGGTTTAGGCGGTCGGCCTTGTACGGTCGAATCAGCAAACTTTTGCCTTCCGGCGTCGCCGTGTACATGTCATTGAGTTTGCGCTTTGAAGCCAGATCCAGGTAGCGGCTCGTCGGTCCGGAGCGGATGACGAAATTGTAGTACGTCGATCCTTTTGGCTCGAGTGCAATGTTCGGCTTGGCGATAACCGCTGAATCGTAAGGTGTACCTTCCCAGTCGAAGTCCGTACCCGCGACACCGAACGTCGCCAGCACTTGCATCTCCTTGTCAAAATTGATGTATTCGAACATCTGTAACATGCGGATCAACTTCTCGTCGGATACACCTTTACGAACGACCATTTGATAAATAAAATTGTCCACCGGCGTTTCAGCGGGTATGAACTGTGCGCCGTTCGCGCCGACCGGTGGAGGCGAGATCAGGAATTTCGCCTTCGGATCCTTCAAGGCAAGGATGCCCGGCGGACGCCCATTCGTGTAAGGAATCATGGCGACTGCGTCGGCGATAACCGGCGTAATGCCGAATTTGCCGGCTGCGTACTTCTCCCAGGTCTTGGCCAGATTGAGCGTCGTAAACTCGGGATCGATGTAGCCCTTTTTGTACCAGTCATTAAGCTGCTTCAGCAGCGATTTGTACTTGGAACTGATGTTGTATTCGACGACCTTGCCGTTCTCTTCGACGTTGTAGCCCCAACCGAAGCCGAATGTGCCGGCATACGTATTCAGCGCGTAGTTGAGCGCATTCGTGTTGAGTTCAATCGCATGCGTGTCCTTCTGGCCGTTGCCGTCCGGATCGCCATTGACGAAGGCGTCCATAATTTTTTCTTCTTCCGCCAGCGTAAACGCTTGCTTCGTAAAGAAGATACGAGACAGTTCGCCGGAATCGCCCATCGGTGTCAACTGTCCCTTCGGTGCAATGCCTACCTTTTCCAACCAATCGAGCCGATAAGCATGTAGCCAACCGACGTTGCCCGACGCTTCCGCATAACCGGTAAGGGCGATAACCGCATCTTCATTATTCGCCTTATTCACCTTCCAGCCGGTCGGCTGACTGCTCAGCAGCGCGAAGTAGTGGGGGGCGTACTTCTTGATCATGTCGATTGGAATCGTCCGTGTCAGCTGATCTGAATACATTTTGTACGGATCGACATACGTAAACGACAGTTCCGGCAATCCACCCGAGGCGATCATTAGATTCGCCTGATCGGCATTGTTAATGTCTACTTTTTTGTTGATCAACTTGACATTGAACTTTTCCTCGAGTTTTTTCTGCACCGGATTGCCGTCTTCGATTTTGCCTCTTGCCCCTACGCCAAGCCACTCGATCTCGAGCTTCTTGGATAGATCGGCGCCGCTGGCCGCCGGACTGGCCGCTGCCGTCGCAGCCGGGCTTGCGCTTTCCTTGCCGGTGCCTGAGTCCGCCGGTGACTTGCTGCAGCCAACGATCGCCAGCATAACTGCAATCAGTCCAGTCCCAGTTTGTACTAACCGTTTCTTGTTCATTTCATCCGCCCTTCCTCTTTTTGATTTTGGCCTTACCTTCTCAGTATAAAAAGCGGGAAAGGGCGTTACTTTAAAAATCATCAGCTCTTGTTAGCAAAATGTTCAGCACTTTCGTGCAGGTACGGCAGATGTAGGACAACTGACGTCCCTTCCCCCGCGTTACTATCGACGGTGAGGCCGTAAGGCTGGCCAAAATGCAGGCGGATGCGGCTGTGCACATTGTACATCCCGACATGCCCACGAACGCCCGAATCCTGCTTCAGCTCCGCTTGCAGTGTGCACAGTCGCTCCTCCGCGATACCCGAACCATTGTCAGCTACCTGCAGTAGCAGCACGTCATCCTCCCGACGGCACGAGACGACGATGCGCAGCGTCCGTTCTCCCGTCTGTTGGTTGTGGCGGATCGCATTTTCGATGAGCGGCTGCAGCAGCATTTTGACCACCGTGCAGTGGTTCAGCGCAGCGTCCTCTTCCCAGTTGAAAACGATCTGATCGCCGAAGCGGAAACCCATGATGACGGCATACGCTTTGGCGTACTCCAACTCTTCTCGTAGCGTCGTAAATGGATTGTCCTTGCCCATTGCGAAGCGGAACAGCCTGCTGAGCAATCCGATCATCTCCACGGCGCCGTCTCCGTCTCCTTCTTCAATCGCATACATGATGTTTTCCAGCGTGTTATGTAGGAAGTGAGGATTAATTTGCGCCTGTAGAGCATCGATCTGCAGCACCATCTGGCGGCGGTTGGCCAACACCCGTTCACCCACCAGTTGCTCGATTCGTTCGAGCATTCGGTTGAAAGACATCTGCAACTGGCCGACCTCGTCGATCGCATAGGATTCCTCGTGGATTGGCCCTATCGGTCCATCCGGCTGATGCAAGAAAAACCGGGCGTGCATGGCTGCAAACGGGCTCAACAAGTACTGTGATAGGCCGTATGCAAACAACATCGCCAGCAGCAGAACGATGATCATCAAATAAATATCGTCGTAGATAATTGTCTCGGCTTGCCCGCGCATCGCCGCATAATCAAAGTGCGACACAAGATACCACGGCAAATCTCCAATCCTGCTGGCAAAATACATGGTCGTATCCCCTTCTGCCGTATACCCATTCAACTGATCCACGGGCAACGATAGCGGTGCGGAAGAGCCGATCTTCTCCGGATCGGGATGGGACAGGATGCGTCCATTCTTGTCGGCGATGAATGAGGTCCCCCCATAAGATTGCAGGGAAGCGTATAGGTTGGACCAATATACCTCCGCCACATCGACTGAAAGAAATCCGACTGGGCTGGCCGCCGTCCGGCTCAAATCAACAATCGCCATGCCAATACTGATCGCGGTTGAGCCACTACCGGCCTGCGCATAGTAGTACAGGTTCCGGCGCTCCGTATGCATCTGAAGGTAGAATGGTTCCGGCAGCCGGTTGTTCCACGGATTGCGGCTTGCAAACAGCAAGCGGTTGTCGGCGGTGTAGATCGCTACGGTATCCTGATCGAGCGGAGACGTACGGAGAGCCATCATTATCGGTGCGAACGGCTCCACATCTTCCCGCAGTTTGACGAATCGGATGACGCTCGAGTCGTAGGCGAGCCGGGCGAGCACGTTTTTTTTCTGCTCGACGAAAAGCTCGATCCGGTGCACCGTCTTCTCGAACGTCGCTTCGTAGGTACGCCGCAGCTCCTGCGATATGATCTGGGTTGAGTGCCGGAAGACGAGTACGACGAACAGGATGATCGGCAACAAGATAGTCGCCGTGAAATAAAAAAACAACCGGTCGCGCATCGTGACTCGCGATCGTTTCGGATTGGCGCCTGTCGGCTGTCTCCAACGGTCGCGCAGCTGGTGGTACCGTCCCATCGAGCGGATCAAGGCGTGCAACGGGCGCAGCATTTGGTCTCGCAGCAGTGTTGCCAGCACGAATGAAAGCAAGGCGCAGCCGAACAAAGCAAGGGCGAAAAATGCGCCGATCGTCGGCAACTGGGGGCGGAGCACATTGTCAGATGAATTGGCAAAGACGAGGTACAAGTTGGAGAAGCCGATATCGCGTGTATAATAGTGCTTGCCTTTCCACCACTTACCCGTCGTCCAGAGTGCTGGCGCATGCAATGCCGCGACATCGGCCGCCACACCAGCGCCGCGGGACAGTACGTTCCCATCACTATCAACAATCGCGATAGCTTCGTCGTAAGGAATACGGTGCTTCAAATTGTCCGGCGCAAGTTGAATGATAATCATGCCGTGGCCGCCGCTTCCAAACGACGGAACAGAGCCCGCCAGGTAAGCGACCTGGTTGAGTCGATCCAGGTTACCCCGCAGCTGCGGCTCCGTTACATCAGCACGAGTCAGGCCCAGGGCGGTATAGGTCCCTCCTGCAGGAACGAGCCGAATTTGCCGCATCTGGAGGAACAGATCTGGCAGACGCTTGTCCAGTGGGTATGCGAACAACGGCCGGTCGGTGCCGAATTGGGCGGATGTAGTCACCACGTCGATGCGGGCGATAAAATCGTTATCTTTCCTGAAATTGAATAAACTCGCTTCCACGTCGAGCGAAAGCGTAACCCGCTCGTAGGAGGAAGCTTCCGATCCGGCGAGCCGATTGATTGTGCCTAAGAACGCCTCGTTACCACGCAACCCCTCCAGCGCCTGATAAACATCCTCGAACTGTTTTTTCGTATCGGCGGTCGTCTGACTCAGTTTGATTTCGAGCAAGTCGTTCACCTTCTGGTCGATGAACGATTTGGTTTTGAAGTAGAGCACCGCGCAGACAATTATTAGCAGCACAGATACCGTCAGCAGCGAAGACAGCATGAGGAACCGCGTTAGTGGAACGGGGCGCTGGTTCACCCACCATCCTCCTCCACCCATGCAGCGGCAGTGCCATTCGTTGACACGGACGCCTTGCCTTTTTGGTACTCGCGGGGAGTAACGCCAGTAATTTTTTTGAACACTTTGTTGAAGTAGGAGAAGCTGGCGAACCCGACGCTGAAGGAAATATCGCTGATTTTGACGTCCGTGCGAAGAAGCAGCTCCCTCGCCCGGGCAATGCGCAGTTCGTTCAAATAATCGACGAAGCTGTGTCCGGTCTCGCGATTGAACAGCGAGCTGAAATAATTCGGGTTCAGGTGGAGATGGCCCGCCACATCTTCCAAACGGATCTTATTCTCGTAAAATTGATCGATGTACCGCTTCGCTACCTTAATGTACAGGTTGCACTCCAGTTGCGTCCTTGCCCCTGCACTACTTTCCCCGGTTCCAGAGATTGCGGGATCGCTGCCGAAGGCAGGAGATCTGCCTGCTGACTCTATCCCTGCCGCCTTCGACGGCGACGTGCTGAGATCGCGTGCGATCTTCCCGAACAACTGCTGGAATTCCCGCCGAATGAGCGGCTTCAGCATATACCCTCGCACATCGAAACGAATGGCTTCCTGCGCGTAAGCAAAATCGTCGTACGCGCTCATGATCGCCGTCCGAATATGCGGGTATTCGCGATGGATGCGCTCCACTAACTGAAGCCCGCTCAGTCCCGGCATCCGGATGTCGGTTAACACCAGATGCGGCTGCAACTGGCGGATCAGACGCCATGCATGCTCGCCGTTGTCGGCGCTTCCGACTACTTCGAAGCCGAACTCATGCCAAGGCATCTTGCTTGCAACGCGCTCGCGAATTTTTTTCTCGTCATCCACGATGAGTGCCCGATACATCCTGCTCCCCTCCTTATCTCCTCAGTTGTGTATAGGATAAAGTGTGTCTTTATCATTATTATCACAGGCGCTGACAATCGGATAACGCTGCCAGTACTTATAGTACAAGTATAAAACATTGCCGGCTCCAAACTAATAAAATGTTCAGCTTTCTATAGCAAAATGTTCAGGTTTTCTATGGAGATTCGAAAAGAACGCTGGTTTGGCCACCCGTTGAATCGTCTAAACGAATTGGCTCATCAGTCTCGGGAATGGGATAATGTTCTTGTCATTTTCGGGAATGAGATAAAGTTCTTGTCATTTGGTTTTGACAAGAACTTTATCCCATAAAACAAAAAAGCCGCGGTTTACGCGGCCTTTAATGAGATAATGTTCTTGTCACCCGACAGGACGACACAAACATTATCCCATTTACCACACTTCCCTCATACTCCCACAAGATTGCTCGATAAATTTAAAAGACAGCAATCCTTTGGACCGCTGTCTTTTAGAAACGTTTGTGTCATTGGGAAAGACCTTGTGATATTCAAAAGGCTAACCAAGTCTAAAACTTATAGATTTTATATACGATTGTACGTATTTCATTTCTTCATCTAATTCTTTTTTTCTGGCAACATCTTTGCATTCCATGAGCGGATTTCTGTAGATGGCTATCGTAACCTCTTCCCGTGCTCTTGTAAGTGCTTGATACAGCATTTTATCTAACCGGTAATCTGGCGCTCCGCTTTCTTTCCTGGCCATAAGGTTGCGGTCAGTGTCGTAATAAAAGTGTTCATTAATTACTACCGCTACTTTATCAAATTCTTGACCGATAACCGTGTGGGCGTTGTTTCTTCCTACTTGATATTTATCGTAGGATAAAACGAAACGATTGGAACTTGTAAATTTTATTGTTTCCCACCCGGTTTCCCTTAAATGCTCTAAGTAGTTTTGCAAGTATTCGTCCGAAATAAAGTACTGTAGGTGAATGTTTTTGTATTTCATGCTGGAGTTGGATTTACTTGGATGAAATAGATTCTTGATGAAGGCTCCGATTTCCTTATTTGTCCTAATTTTTTCAGAGAGAACATGATTCTGACTGGACACCTGTTTAATTAAATTGACATTATTTTGTCCTACTTCCCAATTAGAAAAAACCTGTTCCGGGTCAAATGCAAAGATACATTTGACTTGGTTCGCTCTAACATAATTGATGACAGCTTCCAGCTGCGATTCATATTGTCGCTGAGTTTCATCTACGATTATCAAGTCATGCTTGCGCTTATCTTTAAGCGCTTCAACTAGGTTCCGGATCGGGGGGATATTCCAGCCATACACTTCCTGAAGCTTAAAGTGTCCCTGATTAGGGATGCCGCAATGAAAAATGCAGGCGTTCCACCCATCAGCTTTAAGATCCTTTGCGATGTCATAGGTCAGTAAGGTTTTACCTGTCCCTGGCCTACCTTCGATTGAGACAAATGTAGCTGCTTGATTGCTACGGAATTCCTTTATTATTTGATTTTTTATTTCTGTCTGACTTCCATTAAGAAAGTAGCTGCCGGCCATGAACTTATCAGTTGAATTAAAAGGGGAGACGAGGTAGACGCTTGGCTTAAATCGCGAATCAATATCTTCAACGCGTATAAACTGCTGATTTTTAATTGCACCCTTTAGATACGCTAGGTTGCTTTCGATAAGCTCATTTCTTTCATTTAGGGTGTATACCTTCTGATTTTGTACAACGTAGGCGAAGAGAAGTACAGGGATTCCTAAAGCGTTCAAATAGTACTTGTTTTGGAGTAATTGTTTTTCGATCTTTTCCTCCGTACTGGTGTTTTTTATTTCAATGTCTAGGATGAAGTCTTGTCCAAACCTTAGCAAATCGAACTCCTTCGAAATTTGAGGGATTTTATATCCGACAAAGAACTCGCTTAATTTGTCTGTTTCTAAACCGTTAGTCGTGAGTTCATTGGTAAAAGTATAAATATCCGCACACTCTTGCGGTTTAACGTCCATAATTCAGAAATATGTAAGGTATCTATTAAATTGAGCATCAGGTAATGAACTAAATGCGTCAGCGTATGAACGTAAATTGATCGATTGCAGATGGATCACCCTATTTCTAAAATTTCAAATCTTTTTGTATTGGCTGAAATCAATAGTCCTAGTATATCATTTTTACAAGGTATAATTTACTAAATTTAAGTCTCAAAAGGAAAATTATAATAGGCGGTTAAACCCCGCCACCCGCTAAAGCCCAAGCGACCAGGAGAAAGGCACTCCTGTTCCATTGGGCTTTTTTCGCTTCGCGAAACCAACGGGTACCCGGCGGAACGGAAGGTCAAGGGAGAAGGAATCTCCCCGATTCTTGCCCCCCAGGGGGCATCGACCAAAGGCTTAGCAGCCTCTGGACACCGCTTTCCCCTCGCCGGGGGGCAGGCGGTAAAAGAAAAACCGTCAGGGAAGATTCGCCCTAACGGTTCTAACGGTCCTTTTGGGTTGGGAGCATGTCTGAAATGCTGTATTCGTACCGTGAACGACTTTGTAGTGTTCGGGGTACATGGCACCTCCACTGGATTCGCACGTGGCTTGATTTTATGTTCGCGTAGTAACGTTCGACTGTGTCCCCACAAACGCAGCAGCCCCATTGGCTTATAGTAGGAGAGCAGCGAATTTGACATATTATTAAAGGGCCACGCAATTGTAAGTAAGACCATTCATGACCCTTCCTAATTTCCAGAAACATAACAACCCCACGCTCGCAACTGGTCAGTAACCGCTTTGGGCCATCCTGGCTCGCACCCGGCGTTAGCCAAGCACGCTTACCTCAACCGCCGAGCCACTAGTTCCCCTTGTCCGCCCCCCAGCATTAGCCGATTGCGTTCACCACGACCGCCTCGCCGATTGCTCCCCTATTCGCATCCGGCGTTAACCGAGCGCGTTCACCTCAACAGGCATACCACGTTTGATCGAATCGTATGCGGCGAGCGCGACCGCGGCGGCGGCCATGCCGTCTTCGCCGCTGATCGGCACCGGCGTCCCTTCGCGGACGGCGCGGACGAAATCGCCGACCAGAAACTCATCCACGTCGTCTCCCCAATAGCTCCATGCCGCGCGGGTAAGACCGTTTGCGTACACTTCGTTCTTTTGGGCGAACGAATCGACGCAGATGACGCCTTTCGTGCCGACAATTTCCAGCGTCACATCGCCCCCTATCGGAAACGAAGGAAGCCGCGACCAGCTCGTGTCCAGCACCATGCCGACACCGCCGGCAAATACGGCATGCACCATACCGGCGTCTTCGACTGCCAGTTCATGGTGGAACAAACGATCCGATTCGGCGTATACTTCGATCGGCTCGGCCTGTAAAATCCATCGTATCAAGTCCATCATGTGCACCGTATGGTCTAGCACCGCTCCTCCGCCGGACAGTTCAGGCTGGACGAACCAGCCGCCCGGCATCGAGCCGCGGTTCGTTCCTTTGATCGCGAGTATGTCGCCGATTTCACCCCTCTCGATCGCCGATTTCGCTTCCCGCACCGCAGGAAAATAGCGGCACGGGAATGCGGTCATCAGCTGCACGCCATGCTCCCGGCACACGCGAATCATCTCACGCATGCTGTCGATCGAGATGCCAAGCGGCTTTTCGCACAAGACGTGTTTGCCCGCTTCGGCAGCCATGATGGTAAGCTCCGCATGACTTGCATTTTCCGAGCAAATGACAACTGTATTGATGCCGGCCGCCAGCAACTCGCGATAATCGCTGTAGTACGGCAACCCGTACTTGCGCAGACCCGTTTCACCGCGCTCGCGGTTATTGTCCCAGCCACCGACGACTTGAACGTCTTCATGATTCATCAGTGCGCGCAAATAGCTGTGCGCGTGCCCATGGGCAAAGCTCGCCATTCCAATTCTCAACTTGCTCATGCAGGGGCGCCTCCATTCATTGCAACCGGCTTGCCCGTTTGCGCGGATTGTATAGCGGCCAGCGCAATTTCGAGCGCCCGCAAACCGTCCTCCGCCGTCACAATCGGCTCCTCGCCCGTGCGAATACAACGGAAAAAGTGTGTGAGCTGCCGCTCATACGGGCTGCGTAGCAGCAGTGACATCGGCACAGAGACGCCGGTTTGGGCTTCGAGATCATCTTGCCGCAGCGTGCGGCGCACTTCGATCGATTGCGAGTCGCGGTTGTCGCCGCGGACGACGCCAGCCGAACCGGCTAGCTCCGCTTCTGTAAGGAACGTGCCGGGGTCGCCCCAATGTGCCGTCAAGTTGGCGATGGCGCCGCTCTCGAAACGAATCGTCACATTCGCATACTGATTGCCAGGAGCGCGGCTGACCGAAGCGTAACACCGTTTCGCCTCTCCAAGCGTCCACCGCATGAAATCGATATCGTGAATCATCAAATCGAGCACGACGCCGCCGCTCAGTTGCTCCTTCCAAAACCATGAGCCTTCGGGCGGAGCCGAAACGGCTCGTCGCGCATGGGCGACGCCAACTTGACCGATGCGCCCGGACAGCACATGACTCCGCATGTTGGCATATTCCGGGGAAAATCGCAGCACTTGCCCGATAAACAGTCGTTTGCCGAGGCGTTTGCTCGTTTCGATCATATCGTGCGCTTCCTCTGCGTTCCGTGCGATCGGCTTTTCGCAAATGACGTGTTTGCCTCTCTCCATCGCCTGCACCGCGTACTCGCAATATAGAAAAGTTGGCAATGTGACACAAACCACTTCAACCTCGTGGTCCGCCAACAACTCATCATAGGAAGAATATGATTTGACATTGTGAAGCGCGGCCAACTTCGCCGTTGTCTGCTCTTTCCTATCGAACACGCCGGCGAGTTCCACATCGCGAATGCGCGCTATGCTCTCCGCATGCATGCTGCCCATCGTACCACAACCGACTATTGCAACTTTCACGTTTATACCCATTCCTTTCGCTTCGCTCAAGGCACAAACAGAATGAAATCCGTTCATCCTCGCGTATGGCTTATTTGGCTGGTACGATCTGCTCTCAAATCTTATCATTCCGGCCGCTGAACGAACGGACATTTTTACACAACGTATGGACACAAATTTCAACCGGTCTTAGTTATTCCACCCCTAGCCTGGATCAGTCTTTTAATTAGTTCTGATTTCCGGATTGATCGTGCGGCACTGTAACCGTTGCAGAAGCAACCGCTTGGTGGCCAGCGTTGTCGGTTACCGTATAGGTAATCGTATAAATACGTCCCTTGCCGCCACCTAATCTTTCAGCGCGTACGCTGAAGGAAGTGTCTGTCGAACCGATATTCGCTTGAATGTCACCTTGCCCGCTGTCCGGTTCATTGCTCGTAATCCAAGTTAAGATAACGGCTGCAACGCCTGATGCAGCATCACTCGCGTTCAGCGTGGCGTGAATGGTCACGATTTCATGATTCGGCGGCCATATGGACGTTTTGTCTAACTGAACGGATAACAGCGGTGCCGTTTTGTCGATGTTGATTTGCTGCTTTTTCGTTTGCTCCACATTACCTGCTTCATCGATTGAACGATAATAAAGCGTGTGGCTGCCATCCGCCGACAAAGTAATGGGCCCTGTGTACGTTCCCCAATCCGAAGCACCATTCAATCGATATTCCGTCCGATTGACTCCGGTATCACCGTCAGTTGCACTTAAAGCCACTTGAACATCGCTCGTGTACCACCCGTTGATACTCGAGCCTTCCACCTGTGCACTTGAAGTCGGAGCAGTCGTATCTTGTAAGGCAAGATACAGATCCTTAATATAATCGAACACCCGGATTCCGCGTTTCGGTCCGGCGTACCCGGCGGCTATGCAGGGATCAGTGGTGGACGCCGTCCAGCCCGACGTATTCTCGAAGCTCAGGTTCTGCATCGTCAGCCCCTCGAGGACCAGATTATCGAACCGGATGATGAGAGGCAGACCGCTCGCCGCTTTGGTGAAGAGCATCCGGAACGAAACTTGCACCGAGCTCTTGCCGGCGGTGGACGCCGAAGTATCGATCTTGTACGTCTTCCAAGGGCTCTGGATCAGCCTGGACGCATCCTGACTCCAGACGACCTGGCCGTCCACCAGCATCTGCAGCAACGCCATGCCGGGATCCCTGGTGACGATCTCGGTCGTGAACGGTCCCAAGTACGTATCGGCATGATCCGCATAGCTCCACCCGCTGGCGCTGGAGAAGGAGGCATTGTTCAGCGTGAACCCTGCGGGAACAACATTCGTAAAATCCACCAAAACCGGGAAATTGCTGACGCCCGCTTTATCATAGACCCGCAGGGCTACAACGGCGGTCAGCTTGCCGGCCAGGGCGCTGGTCAGATCCAGATGAACCGACTCATACGCGGTCGCCCCGCCGGCCACATCCCGCTCCCACACCACCGTTCCGTCGACCGTGACCTGCGCGAAATGATACCCGGCTGTGCTTGCGGTGAAATTGTCTCGAACCTGGAAGTCTAGCGTCTTGCTGCCTTGTCCCGGCGTGATCGACGCGTCCAGATGGACTTCGCCCGAGCTTCCCGCCGTGCTCGGGACTCCTCCTGGATATTGAATGGAATAGGTCGGATTGTTCAGATAGATCCATTTGTTGTTCGATCCCATGGCGCCGGTGAAATCGCCCTCACTCAATGTGAAGCCCTGGGTGGAAATAATCGCCCATTCGGTATTCACAGGGAAGTTGGCTACGGCCGCCTTATCATAGACCCGGAATGATAGGGCTGCGGTGTTTTTTTCGCTTAAGCGGCTGGTCAGATCGAGACTGACCGTCGACCAGTCGCCGCTGCCTCCGGCCACGTCCCGTTCCCAGACGAGCACGCCATCGACCAGAATCTGCATGAAGTGATAGCCGGAGGTCCCGGCGAGGTAATCGTCCTTGACCTTCAAGTCCAGCTTGTAGGAGCTGGCCGGCTGGATCGTGGCGGTCTTCGTCTTGGATCCGACGGCCCCGACTGCAGAGGGTTTGCCGCCCGGCCAGCTGATTGTCAACGAATTCGCCGTAGGCGCCGATTGCGACTTGGTCCAGCCTCGATCTCCATCGAAGTAAGGGTTGACGACATCGAAGCCGGTGGCCACCACATCGTACCAGGAGGACACGACCGGTAAATTGCTTACGGCCTGGGCGATTTGCAGCCGCATGGCGATTTTGGCCGTCGTTTTCCCCGTCAAATAGGAACTCAGATTCAGAGTCACGGTCTCCCATTCCCCGGTTTGGCCGGCCACGTCCTCTTGCCAGACGATGACGTCGTCCACCAGGAACTGCTTGTAGATATACCCCGCAGTCCCCGCGGTAAAATCGTCCTTCACCTTGAACGTAACGGACGAGCTGGCCCCTGCCGTGACGTTCACGATTTGCGAAAATTCACCATAAATGCCCGCGGCTCCAGGCGTGTTCCCCGGATACGAGATTCGCGCGATGTTCTCGTCATTGCCATTGCCGTACCTATAGCCCTGTGGCGCGTACGAATAGGCATCGAAGCTGATGCTCGTGCGGGCGGGATTGGTCACCGTCGCGGTTTGCTGAACTTGGGCAGAGGCCCCTGCCGCCGTATTGTGGGTACTCCAGGGAGGGCCCATCTTATCATTGGTGAATTCATAGAACCAATCTCCGTTGGTGGCCAGCGGATACGGATCGTTGGGCAACGCCCAGTTCTCGTCAGTCGTCTCCAGCGGCGTGCAGTAGATGAGGATGCCATTCAGCTTGCCCTGGGCTTGCTTGCTCAGCGCGGTCTGCATTTCATACTGGATCGTCTCGGCCGATTTGAACGTCGTATAGTACGCTTTGGTCGCGTAAGGCATGTAATAAACCGGGATGTTATAGGGGTGGAAAATGTTGTACATGTTGTCAATATAGGTTGCCTCGTTGGCCGGAGATCTCTCCGTATACGGAAAGATAACCCCGTCGATGCTGTTCTTATAATTGTTCGCAAACGTGCTGTTCGATTGCCAGGAGTAGGCGATGACGAACACAGCCAACTTCGGATTGATGGCATGCGCCGTAGCTTGCAGGGAGTTCATGGAAGCCGGAGTGAAGGTACTCAGGTTGGACGTAAAATCGTCGATGACCCAAGCCTCCAGATTGGGATACGTGCTCGACAATGTGGCGATTTCCGAAGCCCACCTCGTATAGTCGCCCAGGAACGGCTTGGGCACTCCCTCGGTTGGCGGCGTGAGATACACCCAGACCTTGAGGCCGGCCGTCTGCGCCGCCGGCATAAACTCGAGACGCAGGTCGTCCCAGTCCTTGTCGCCCTGCCAACACAAGTAGGCGAATGTAGTGACATGCAGCTCGACCAGCCGGGCGATCGTAGCCGGCGTGTTGACATGGTATATGCCGTCGGCTCGCGGCGTGCTCTCCCGGATCAGGAAGCCATAGTCGCCCTTGACGTTCGTGATCGCCGGGACCGAAGGGCCCGAGGCGGCGAAAGCGCTCTGAACCGCGATCAGGCCCATCAGAACAAGCCCCAGACAAAGACCTAACAGAACAATCGGAATTTTCCCTACCTTTGCCGCCTTGCATTCGTTCATCATTTGGATCGCTCCTTTTTATTTGGAATTCACTTCGATGGAATTGAAACTTGTGAACGTGATCCTGGATCGAGTGTGCTATAATGAAGCCAAAGTGGAGAGAGGTGACGCCCGTGGCATCCATTGTGCCCGTTTACCAAGATACGAGACTTTCGAATATGTATCGGTTCAATCAGCTCCCACTGTATGTGCTGCACCACTTAAGATTTCGTTCAACACCGCTTCACCATCACGACTTCGCCGAGCTGTCCCTCGTCATCGACGGCGAGGGCACGGAGAAAATCAACAGCAAGTCACACGACATGCGCAGAGGCGTCGTCTCGTTCCTGCTTCCGCATCACATTCACGAAATTCAAAGCGCGCCTCAAACGCGGCTCGTCCTTTGCTCGTGCTTGTTCGACCTGGCCATTCTGACCAGATCCCCCGCCGATCAGGAACTGATCGGCGATCTGTTCCTGATCGGAGAAGAGCTGCCGTCCTACTGCCAGTTGAGCGAAGAACTGACGAAAGAGATGGAGACGTTAATGGTTCGTATCAGACACGAATACGAGAACAATCGGTACGGACGAGACGCTTATTTGCGGACCAAGGTCACGGAAGCGCTCATTCTGCTGCTCCGCTGCCTCAAGATGAATCAGGCGCAAACCGACGCCCCGCAACGGACGCCGAGACGCCACAGCGCCGAACTGGTTCAATACGTGCACATGCATTACAACGAACTGCTCAATCTGAACACCATCGCCGAGACGTTCCACATGAGTCCTTCCTCCATCTCCCGCTTGTTCAAGCAGTTTACCGGCCAGAACTTTATGGACTACCTGCATACTCTCCGCATTAACCGAGCTTTAAGCTTGCTCGCGTCAACCGAGATGAGTGTAACCGACATTTCGGAGGAGGTCGGATTCCAGCATATCCGTTCATTCTGGCGCGTGTTCAAGGACGTCGTCGGCATGACCCCGAAGCAGTATCGGCTGCTCCACAGCGACCGCCCTGAACAATAATGAAGAAAAGCGGCAATACCCCGCCATTACGCGCATTTCACGAATGGTCGATCCCTTGCCGTTTCCCCTTCTTACCAGCCTGCTTTTTTGTACCCTTTCTTGATCAGCGTGTCTTTGTTGGTATCCAGGTACTTCTGCATCGGATCGTATTTCAAGGCGCGGTATTTCTTCTCCCAATCCGCAATCGCAGCGCCTAGCTGTTCCATTGAAATCCGTCCCATGATCGCATCCGACGTGAACTTGTTGATCGCCTGCTTGATTTCCGCATTTTTCTTCAATACTTCGTCCGGCTCTGCATAACCGATCATCGCATCAAGCCCGACTTGCTCGGCTTCCTTCTGCAGTGTTTTCATGCCGCCCTGAATCATGGTGAATATGTCTTTTCCCAGCTTCGCTTCAAAGTTCGCATTTTGCGCATCCTGCCCGTCGGTATAGCCGAACAAGAACGCATATTGCTTTTTCCAGGTATGCTCTATAGCGCTCATCTTATCCACATTCGGTACGCGCTTGCCGTCCTTCACCGTATACGTATCGCCTTCGTCGCCCCAGAATATTTTGTCCCGCAGTTGATCCTGCGCGAAGCCCTCGATCACCTTGAAAGCGCGATCCGGATTTTTACTGCTCGCCGAGATATACAAACCGTGATTCGAAATCGGCGCCCCTACCCCGGTAAAGGCATATTTACGGTCTGCAAGCACGGACGGATAAGTGGTAAGCGGCGGCGCAACTCCCCATACTTGCTTTTTCTGATTGGCTGTAGCCGTCGGCAGCGTCACATACTGTTGCCAAGCAAGGATCTGATCCATGCCGTTCCATTGGAAGAGAACGTTTTTCTCCGCCAGAATATCGTACCACTTCGACGTCATGAACTCTTTGTCCAGAACGCCTTCCGCATACAAATCGCGCATCACTTTGACCGCTTCTTTAAATTCCGGCAGCGTCACGTTCGGAACGACTTTGCCGCCTTGAATTCGATAATCGTATGGCGCTGCGCCGTATAGGCGGAAGAACGGCCCGCAGCCAAATTGGTTGAAGATGTCGTCGCCGTTTATCCGGCAGCTCATCGGAATGGAATCCGGCTCCGCCTTCTTGATTTTTCTCAGCAGTTCCACCCACTCTTCGACTGTGCCCGGCCACTTCCCGGCATTATACTTTTGAATGAGGTCATAGCGGGCCAGAATCCCCGCTCCTTGCGGCCCTTTGTCATAGGCCATCGGAATGCGGTAATATTTGCCGTTGACCGGATCTTTCGCCAGTTCCATCATGGCGGGGGTGATGATTTTCTGCAGTATCGGAGAATTGTCGTAGTACTTTTTCAGATCGATGAACGCTCCGTCACGCGCGGCTTTGCCCGATTCATCCGGAAGCGAGGATTGGAAAATATCCGGGAGCTTGCCGGAGGAGAGCATGAGACCATGCTTCGTATTATATTCCCCATAGGGCGGGATATCGAACTCCAGATCGACGTTCGCGTAGTCGTCCACGATTTTTTTCAACGGGTTGTTGTTGCGGTCAATCCCCTTGCTCGTCGGATCGCCAATGCCGGCCTCATTGTAAAACATCGTCATTTTAATGCGTTCTTCTTTGGGCTTCGCTGAAGGGGCCGCAGGGCTTCCGCCGGCGGTAGAGCTTGGGCCGGGGGAGCCGGAGGCGCCGGGATTGCCGCTATTCGACGAACAGCCTGCGACAACAATCCCCAATGCGACTACTGAAGTCGTTAAAACAGAAATCCATTTTTTTCCCGAAACTTTCATCTAGCTTCGACCTCCTAATGGAAAATAAAGTGCTTACATTTGAATCAACCGATGAAGAAACCAAAGATGCCTTAGGTTGCATCCCCCCTCTCAGGTATAAACCCTGAATCCAAGCTATCCTTTCACTGCTCCGACAAATTGGCCATGAATGAAATATTTTTGCAGGAACGGATAGATGCAAATGATCGGCAGAATGGTCAACATAAGCGCCGCCATCTTCAAGTTGTCCGGATGAATCGTCAGCACCCCGGTCGGATTGAGGGTAGTCCCCTCGACCATAGAGGAATTCAGAATGTTCCGCAGTTGGTATTGCAGCGTCCACATGGACTTATCCTTAATGTAGAGAAGCACGCTGAACCATTCGTTCCAATAGGCAACCGCGCTGAAAATGACGAAGGCCATCGTCATCGGCAGGACAAGCGGCAGGACGATCTTGAACAGCAGAGAGAACTCTCCGGCGCCGTCCATTTCTGCGGATTCCATAATCTCCTTTTGCAACTGCTCGATCACGTTCTTGTATACGATGATGTAGAAAGGGCTGACAAGTCCGGGCACGATGATCGCCCAGTACGTGTTGTTGAGTCCCAGGTCGTTCACCAGCAAGTACGAAGGAATCAAGCCACCGCTGAAGAACATCGTGATCAGAATATACGTCATCGCAGTCTTCTTGCCCTTGAAATATTTGTGCGAAATCGCATATGCCGCACTTAGCGAGATGGTGACGCTGAGGAGCGTCTGCACGATCGTCAACCCCACCGTGTTCGCCGCAGAACGCACAAACGTATGGTTGCCCGCGAGCAGGATATACGAGTCGAGTTGGAATTCGACCGGCCATACGCTCACCCTGTTCTCCATGACCGCCGCATAGCTGCTGAACGAGATGGACAACGCGTTGATGAAGGGCACCAGAATCGAGATGGAGAATAGAGTGAAAAAAACATAGTTGAACGTCTGAAACACGATGCGTCCGGGACTTCTGTAGTGCATAGGAGTCTCACCACCTTTGATCTAAGGTCATTAGTACATGCCCAGCCCCACCCAACGTTTCGACACCCAGTTCGAGGTCACGAGCAGGATGAAGCCGAGAACGCTTTGGGTAAAGCTGATGGCGGTCGTGAAGCTGTACTGCGAAGACTCGATCCCGGTACGGTACACATACGTGCTGATGACGTCCGAAACGTCGTAGACGGTCGGGTTTTGCATCAGGAACACGCGTTCGAAGCCGATTCCGAACAGGTGGGCGATCTTGAGCAAGAACAGCAGGACGATCATCGGCATCATATGCGGAATCGTAATATAAACGGTCTGTTTCCAGCGATTGGCGCCATCGATCCAGGCCGCTTCATAGAGGGAACTGTCAATGCTGGCAATCACCGCAAAATATAGAATGGCCGACCAACCTACGTTTTTCCAAATATCCGCAATCACGAGAATCCCCCGGAATATGCTGGGATCGGTCATGAAATAATGGGGTTCGAAGCCGAACCATCCAATCAAAATGTTGACAATCCCCGTCGTCGGCGACAGCACTTGCTTGAAAATTCCCGCCACGACGATCCACGATAAAAAGTGCGGCAAGTAAGAGATCGTTTGCGTCACGCGCTTGAACACTTTCTGGTACAGTTCGTTCGCAAGGAGGGCAAAGACGATAGGCGCCGTGAACCCGAACACAATATCGTAGAAATTGATGATCAGCGTGTTCTTCATGATGGACCAGAACTTGTCGTCCTTCAGGAAATATTCGTAGTGCTTGAATCCCACCCAGTCGCTATGCAAAATGCCCTTGTACACCGAATAATCCTGGAAAGAAATGATGATGCCGTACATCGGAATATAGTTGAAGATGAACAGCAAAATGGCTGTCGGCGCGAACAAGAGGTAGAGGGACAGGAGCGACCTGGGCCGCATCCTGCTTCTTTTCTTTGGAACTGTACCTTTCTTAACCGCCACTATGTCTTGCACTTGTCGGCACCTCCCGGCTTCTTGAAGCATCGAGCGTCCCTTCATCGGCTCGGCTCTCGTCTCCCCTAATCAGTCCATGATCCTTCAGAAGTGCGTACAGGCTATTCTTGAGAATCTGTTCGGTCTCATGGGCAAAAGGAGCCGGCAGCATAAAATACCGCGTGGACGAATGAGGCTCGTACCCGCCTTCGTCCAATTGAAGAGCCGTCGGCACGTAACCGATCATCCCGTCGCTGTAGCCGAGCGGCAACACGGCCTTATTGGTTGCATGCTTAATAAACAACCCGTAAGCGCTGACAATCTCGCCATTCATGGCGAGAATAGCGAAATCTTGGGCGAGGAACAGCAGCGTCGCTTCCATGATCATGTCGGGACGCAGCCGTTCGGGAAACTGGAGCAGCTTGCGGCTCCATTCTCCCGCAATGTCGGAATCGGAAACAAGGCCTTTGAGCTCGGACAACTCGGGCACATGCTGCAGAGGCAGCGAGATCCGTTGCGACTTCCCGGATAGCGGAGCGTCCGCCAACGGTTCCATGGGCGCTTGCAGCACCTGGCGTATGGCTTGTGCGAACTTGCCGCCGAGCATCCGAACCTGCTCCTCGCCTCCGAAGCACCAATTGTGGCCGTCGCTCGTCGGGTTTACATCTCCGCATGTCCCTTGCAAATACAAGCATACCGCCCCATGCCCAAGCTCCTGCTCCAACAACTGTGCGGCGGTTCCGGGGAACTCGGCGGACAGAAGGTTGGTCCTGTTCGTTACAGGATGGCACGTATAATGGGCAACAATTGCTTTCACACGGCCATCCGCCGCCGTATACCGCAGGACGGTCAATTCCCGATCGACGGGATCCGGCGATTCAACCCAAGTATCCGGCTCGGCTCCGGGAATCTTACGGCGGTTTTTCGCAATGTCGCATGCCCCGTACCCTCGTTCCATGACGACCGGTTCAATGTTGCCCGCCGCCTCCCTGACGCCCTCCAGCAACTTGTCCTCCAGAGCGTCCAAGTAGCCGCAATCCGCTTCTCCCAGCACGCAGGAGAACAGCTCCGTCGTTTGCGGCCCCGAGTGCGAATGGGTCGCATGCAGAATGAGATGATCGCCCGGCCAGATCGCCCTGATTCGCTGCTTCAACCGCTCCACGCGATCGCTTCCCCACCAGAGCAAGTCGGCGCTGACGATGAGCGCGGTAGACGCATCCGCGCTTTCCGGCGCGTTGTCTGATAGATGCCGGAAACAAATGATTCTGGCAAATATGGGCGAAGCGATGTCCGAGAAAGGTCCTTGGCCGGCTCTGAACCCGTATCCCGCCAGAGGGACAGGATAGTCGGGCGTAATATTCACTTTCGCCGTGCCTGCCTGCAGCATAGTCGTACCCCCCCCCTTTTTTTCGGCTGCTTCAGCCGGCTTCGATGACTTTTTGCAACGCTGTGGCAATATCGTGCATCGCTTTTTCGTCGCCAAGCATCGCACTCGGTGCCAGCCACAGCGCTTCTTGCTCGCTCAGCCGCTCACAAACCGGGCAATCATCGATTCTGTCTTCCCCTGTCCATTGCCGAACCGAGCGAATGATCGCCTCATTGCGGTTGAGCGGAACATACCCACCCGACACCGGTATGCCTTCAGCCTGAACCCGTCTGATAAATTCCGGTTTGTCGAGCCGGCTTATGGCCTCGGGTTTCACGTGAAAGATATACCCGTGGTGCGCATGCCGGGTAACCCGCGGGTCGCGCGGCAGGACGCGAATCCCGTCGATATCGGCCAGCAGTTCATTCAGCAGCCGCGCATTCGTCTCCCTGATCTGCATTTGTGTTTCAAGCCGCGTCATTTGGGCCAGGGCAATCGCCGCCTGAAACTCTGTCAATCGGTAGTTCTGCCCGATGCGCTCATGATAATACCAGGCTCCATCCGGGGTGCGCCCTACGTTAATAATCGACCAAGCGTCTCTCCACAATTCATTATGTTTCGTTACGATCACACCGCCTTCGCCTGCGTTAATATTTTTGGACTGCTGCAGGCTGAACGTGCCGACATCGCCTATCGATCCGACCCCCTTTCCTTCCCACTGCGCCCCGACAGCCTGGGCTGCGTCCTCGATCAACGCCAGCTTGTGCTTCGCCGCGATTTCCTTCAATCGCGTCATGTCGGCAGGAGCGCCCGCGATGTGAGCGGCAATAATGCCTTTCGTCCGCGGAGTAATCCGCTTCTCGACCTGATCCGGATCGAGCATCATCGTATTCTCGTCGATATCGGCAAATACCGGAATGACTCCATACAACAAAGGCGCCGACGCAGTGGCAATGAACGTATACGGAGGGACGATCACTTCGTCGCCGGAATTGATCCCGGCTGCTTGCAGCGCTACCGTAATGGCCACCGTGCCGTTCGCAACGCAGACCGCAAAGCCGGTGTCGTGCAGTTCTGCGAACTTCCGCTCCAGCTCCACCATGTTGTCTTGGAATCCCTCCTTAACCTTGCCGCTGCCGCCCCATTTTCCAGAGCGAACGACATCGACTACCGCCTGTTCTTCCAATGCCCCATAAATCGGCCAAGCGGGAAACCCTTCCGTCCGCACCGGCTTTCCTCCATTAATCGCCAGTTTATCCATTTAACCCCTCCTTTTGACTTGGTCAAACTTATCGTAATGGATAGGAGCATTGGGCTTATGCCATTAATTGTTCAATACCTGACATTTCTTGCGATTTTTTTTAATCAACAAATCCGGCCTTCATTCCCTCTAGAACGAAGGCCGGATTTTGATTCTCACGACGTCGCAAGCGGTATGCCGCGCGAATAGGCGTATACGCGGCGCTGTCCAGACTGCATTCAACCCTCAAGGGGGAGGGGGCTTACTTGAGAGAGCCGAGCAGCATGCCTCTGACGATTTTTTTTTGCACAAACGGGTATGCGAGCAGGATGGAACTATAACCAACAAGGTATCGAAAGGTTCTTATATGTCTTGTAGGCAATAAAATCCTTCATCGCAAATTTCATCAACATAACAAAAAACACACCTTCCAATTGAGATTTGTGTCTCAAAAGGTTAGTGCGCTAACGCTCTGATTTCCGTTATACGTAACCGTTAATGTTCCCATCTCGTCGCCTTGCTTGATTGGTGCGATGCGCTTATCCTGATCGATCCGCTCCAAGTCTTTATCAGTTTACACGTATGAAAGTCAAATTAGAAAGGATACCCCCTACTCTTTAGCTCTGTTAAGAATCTAAAGATCATGTATGTTAATAATAGAAACCCCATAAAAGGGGGCTTCTTCTCATTATGCGGAAACCGTTTGTTCGCTTATCAACATATCGACATAGCGGGACAGAAATACCAGGAATGATGCCTAATTTGCTCAACTGCATTCTCTGGTTATTAAGATTTGCTTTTAAGCTGTACCTGACGTATCCATTCCGTCTGGGCCATCGACAAGATCTACCAAGCCGATACCAATCGTGGTGATCGCCGCTGCCTTCCCCAGCTTCATTACGCCAAAAGCTGTGATGTTTCACCGAAAATTATAAAGCGAAACCCGCTAAACCGCGCGGTTACACGTTTGTTGTTTCATAATTTGTTGGAAGAAAAGAAGGATGAGGAGCAAAACAGTACCCTCGTTTCATAATAAATTGCAGTGCTTTTGCAAAGTGTCCTATGCAATATACAACAACTGAATAAATATTCATTTTCCGCCTTAGACCTAAACGGATCGGCTTGTTTGTTGTATTGGCTCAGATGCTGGGATACTAGCTCATCTTTATTGGTAGCCTGAATGTAAAACGACGGTCATCTCCTGGTTACTTCACCTTTTCTTCAACAAGTTAAGAAAGTTCCGTTAGTTTTCGTTCGGTTTAATTATCGATTTAAAAGCAAAAAAAAAACGCCATATATTCGGCGGTTACTCAATACTGGTGAATCTTGCTGGTTATTTTTGCGATAGCGTTATTGAAACGCTCACGTTCCTGACTCTTTGCTCACGAAACTGAAGGTCTCAAAATGACGCTTGTAGAACCTTTCTTTCTCTCTAAGCTTTTTACCCACAAATCAATTAATTCAGGCCCTTCGATCAGATTTATATTTAGACCCTCAGCGTATTTTCTTGCATTAGAAGTAAAGCTACTTGTCGTAACAATGTATCCACCTTTAGCATTTTGTTTTAACATTTGAGAATGAATTATTGCAATCGGTTCAAATCCGATTTTTTGATAGTCTGCATAGCACTTTACCTGCCCAAGGTATAACCCATCCACTGGTGATTCTTCAATATCAACTCCATAGTCCCCGGACCCAACTGTTACTGATGTTTGGCTGATATTGATATCAGATAAGACCTGAGCAACAAACTGCTCGAAATCTAAAGGATTTTCCTTATCGGGATCTTCACTTTTCTTGTAACGATTGTATAAACTAACAAGAAGCGTCTTTTTCATTTCCGCATTTGTCGATATAAGATCGATTACTGAGGATTTAACAAGTTGAAGTTCTTGCTTTGATTTATAGAGGTAGTAACCCATTAGACCAGCAACTATTAAAACAACAATTACATATGACATAACCAGTTCACCATTCCCACTACAATAAATTACATCTACAAACTCATTCTAGTCTAAATTTCAAATATATAAACATTTTTAGGTGCACAGTTAATGACTTCACACCTGTAATAACTTTGTACTCCATGGATAAGACAGTGTGAGTAACGACGATCCGAGGAGTTGGTAAGCATAGGTAATCGACAGTGATGCGGATATACATTTGATTCGAGCTCTCCTCGAGATGCAAACCGCTTTAAGACCCACCGGATCGTTGGAATAGCCATTCGCCTAGTCGGATGCGTGTCTGTTAGAAATAAGGCTAGATTACACTTCCAAAATACTGTGGCAAACTTATGCTTCCAGATTGGAAGATACCTCGAATAATCAAAAAATTCGTTAATTTTTAGAATACTGTTTTATAAGTGAAGTGCCTGCAAAAAACTTTAGAAATATCTTCGATACAATTCTCTTCGCCGTTCTCCCCGCAATTGAGCATATATCTGAGTGGTGGATGCTTTCTCGTGACCGAGCATGCCTTGGATAAACTCCAAAGGTGCACCATTATCTAATAATAAGCAGGCATATGTGTGGCGAAAGCGATGAGGATACACACTAACGGCCACTTCGCTACGGGCTGCCAATATTTTCAAAGAGTACCGTATCGTCGGAATCGCCATACGGCGGATAGGATTAGACTCAGTGACAAACAGGGCTTTGCAGGAATCCTTGCGGCTGTCCAGATATCTTTTTAACCATACTTTGCATTCGGTCGTAAAATAGACCTCTCTCTGTTTCGAACCTTTCCCGTTTACAATAGCCGAGTTGTTTTCCCAGTTGACGTCTTCAATATTTAATTTCTGAACTTCGCCAACACGGCATCCCGAACAGTACAAAAACTCCAGAATAGCGTGCTCACGGGGAGTATGACAGGTAATTTTAAGATGAATTATATCCTCCTCAATCAGAAATTTCGGAATGCGTTTTTCAGTCTTTGGTTCCCTTAGCTTTAAGGCAGGATTTCGTGACAAATGCCCTTCTTCAAACGCAAAACGAAAAAGGGATCGATAGAAACGGATCCGATGTCCTAAACTGCTTGGTTTCAGCCGTTCCGACTGCTTGGCTAGGCAGTCTTTAAGCATGTTTAATGAAACATCCTCGATTTCGAGATTACCGATGTCACGAGTCAACATCTTTAACTGAAGTGAGTAAGCATTCAGAGTGTGCGGACTAAATCCTAATACGCGTTTATCCATCTCGTATAGCTTCCATAACTCAGTTATATTCATAATAAAGAACCTCCCAATTTGTTCTAGAATCTAGTGTTACTAGATTTGGAAGGTTTTAATCTTTGTAGTCGGAATAGGTTTCAATTACTTTTTAGAATAAGGCAACATAACAAGACAGCAATATTTCTTGAACTGTCGTTCGCCGTCCCTCAGTTTTTAACGTGGAAAAGGCAGCCGATCATTCCTCGGCTGCCTCACACACTTTGATTGAGCTATCGTACTCCGTTACTTCAACGAGGCTGCCAATCCATTCCGGCAGCCTCGTTCCTTTTGTTGTAGAGTAGAGGGCTGGTTTCCCAGTCCCCCCTCATCAAACCGTACGAGCGGTTTTCCCGCATACGGCTTTCCGATGTTCTTCACCTTGTGTCTTCGCCACAAGGTAGTGGGTTCTTTGGAGTTCTCGAACTTTTACTTGGGTGTAGTTAGCAGATTCACTGCATTCACTCACTCTTACCTCCGTCGATACCCGTGAACAAAGTAAGGGTGCTTTCCTCCCCCAGGTTATGTTGTCCTGGGTTCGCTGGTACTACCACCCTCTCCAACTCCCTTCCCGCCGCTCACCATTTCACCCTTTTGGGCTTATAGGCTCGCGCTTTACGACGTTGTCGTGCGAGGTAGGGTCTCCCTAGTTCCAGACATAACTGTCACTGCATGCCGATCCCCATACACCGGAGGGTTCTTCCGCGATGCTCTTCCAAGTTCTTCTCGCGTTCCATGGCCTTCGCCATTCAATACGTGGCTCGGCTCCCTCTTGTCCCTTTCGGGTTCGATATGACGATGCGGCAGGATTCACTTTATGTTACGGCCTGTAGTTTTGCTTCACTCCAATGTGAGCTTTTCACAGGGCTCCATCCTTAGGCTCTCACCACCAGATGCCTGCTAGCTACGAGGCGGCTTGGCCCCTACCTCGGTTGGACTTCCACCAACAAGTTATGCCTAGCTTTGCTAGGCGCACTATTCAGCTATCGTTCCCGTTGAATGAAATTTGACGAACTGAAAATTATATCCTTCTTCCGATATACAGTAAATGTGTAGCTATTTTTAGTATGTACGGGTCTTCAGCCATCGTAAATCAATTTCATATGCATCTCTTCTTCACCACGTGCAGACTTTACGTGCTCATTTTGTTGTCTGTTAGAAGAATGTTCCATTGCTAATTTATTTGGTGAATAAGATGATAATATATCATACCTATTGCGGGTTGAGACAACACCCTCACTCGACAGCCAATGGATCTGGGATGTGAAACTTTTCTTTTATTTGAATGATACAGCTTTCCACTTCATCGATAGAGTTAAGGTTTCTGTACACCATCCAACTTGGAGAATGCCAACTCCGTCAGCCATTCTCCAACAAACCCCTTCCAATGATTCAGGTTTTCAAAGCCTCGACAGTCGGTATCTAAAGCTTAAACGGGATTGAAATACGTATTGTCGTTTACGACCGTGCCGGTCCCCGAATCGACAATGCCGGTCGAGCTTTGCAACCTCGTCCCGAAGATCAGTTGGTTCCCGTGAATCCGATTGTAGCTGTCTACGGCCGCGTTTACTTTGATCGCATTGTCCGACCCGTAGCGGACTTCATACTTCGAGGTCGCGTCCGGAACGGTCGTCCAGGCCGTAGTCACGACAGCGACTTTCGTGGTGCCGTTATACGAGGCAACATTTCGTTTCTGCCCGATCCCCGTCCCCGCGACAACAAAGAGCAGCATCCCGTTATATTCGCCCGATACCGCGGACGCCGTCGCCGCCAGCGTGATCGAATTGACGCCGCCCGCCGTGGCAGTGCCCGCATTTTTCAGCCGATTGCGAATGATGTTGCCCTGAATGCTGTTGAAACTCGACGCCGTCGCGAGCGATATATCCGTCCCGCCGGTATTGCCGCTTTCGTCAATGCAGTTACCAAAGACCTGACAATGGGTAACCGTCGCCATGCGCACGCTGGTCGATTTCACATTCGTGAACAGGTTGTTGGCCACCTGCACGCCCGAGGACATTTTCACGTCCATGGCGACCCCGTTCGGGTTGCGTATCAAATTCCCTTCGACCAAATGATTTTTTATAATCGACATGTAAACGGCCCCCTGAAACGAATACTGAACGTCAACGACGTTGTTCTTAAAGGTAACGTTATTGACGTTCCAAACCGAGTTAAACGCGCCCATTTCCGTGCCGACAAACCGGTTCGAATCGACGACGATGTTTTCGACCGTACCGACTCTCCCGTTCAAGCTCAAGCCGTAATTGGCGTTGTTTTGAAACAGGCAGTTCACGATCGTCACTTTTCGGCAAATCCCCCCTGAGTCGGGCTCGATGTCCATCCCGCATTGGGGCAGCGTGCCTCTCGTATTCTCGAACGTGCAGCTGTCGAAGAGCACGTCCTCGCAGTATGTCACGCTGACGCCCTGCCTGCGGTTGTTGTCGCAGCGTACGTTGAAGAAAGCGACATCCCTGCTGCCCGTTTTTACTTTGTCCTGCCCGACGACCGCCCCGTCGCCCCAGCAATTTGCCAGGTACAGGTTGCGAATCCGCACGTGCGTGGAGCCGCCGATGCCGATGGCGAACCCATGCTCGCCGGTCGTCCCTGTATGCTCGTCCCGCTCGCCGATAATTTTCCCGCCGCCCTCGACGGTTACATTTTGCTTGCCGAAAATGTTGATGACATAATACCGTCCGGCGGACGTCGGTTTTGCTTTCAACACCGCTTGCGGGCTTATAACGATCGTCGTATTATCCTTCGCCTCGATGCCGGCGGACAAATCCCCGAGGCCCGATGCGTCCGCATCGATCAGGTAGACGCCTTGAGGAATGTAGGCCGTGACGTTCCCGCCGCCGATCGCGTTGTTGATCGCCTGCGTATCATCGGTCACTCCGTCGCCCTTCGCCCCGAACCATTTTACGTTGACCGTTCCAGCGTCGTGCACCCGTTTGAACCGTTTGCCGCCGGTAGTCACGACTATCGTACCGGTATTGTCCGAACTAGAGACGTCTGTCTCGTCGTATAGGAAAATGCCTTCTTGGCCCGCATCAACCACAAAGTAAGCGTCCTCCGGACGGGAATCGGCGCCGCCCCTAAGCTCTGCAAGCGTAACCTTGACGCAAAAATCAATCGGCTCCAAGTCTTTCCAGTGAAACTTGCCGTCACCCTTGTCATCTTTGCCATTACCGTATACGCTTTCCGTCACGTTCCCAAAACCAACCGGCGCACCCGCGTTTACTATTCCACTTGCCGCCAATACCGCTCCAGCTGCTCCAATCGAAGCCAACAGTTTTCTTCTGCTGATCGTTAAATCGTTCATTCCATTCCCTCCTCTAATGATTCGTAATCGCTTACAGTTCCGATGATAGCTTTCCGGAGCCGGGAATATAAGGGACAAACAAAACGAGAAGTTAACCATTTGTGCCCCACATCGGAGCAGGCGTGATATACTGAGGACAAATGTGCGGATGGTTCGGACTTTAGGTGGAGGTGATCGGCCATGGAAATGTTTTGGGAAAGGATGATCTATACGTTCCAGATGTTGGGCTTTCAATTCGGCGTCAAACCGCCGGGATGGACGTTCCGGGAGCACCATCATCATTTGTGCGAGCTGATGTACTGTCGGGACGGGCGCGTCCACGTATGGATCGGCAACCGGAAGCTGGCGTTCGGCTCCGGCGACTGGCTGTTTCTGAAAGCGGGAGTGCGGCACCGTTTTGAAAACGATTCCGAGACAAACTTTTCTTTTTTCAATATGCATTTCGACATCGATGATCCGGATTTGCGCAAAATGCTCAATTCCACCCCCTTCCATCACATTGCCAAAGAAAAAGCGGACGGCACCCGGCTGACGGAACGCTATCGCGAAATTGAACAAGCCGTTCGCGACAATCAGGAGCAGGCAGCAGCCGCAGCCGACGCGCATCAAAAAATCCGCCAGCTTACCGGCAAACTTGCGCTTCAGGCACACAGCCTTTTGCTGATCCGAGAAATCGCCGAAATACGCCTGGACGAGCAGCAGGCCGCCTGCGGGCAGGAAACGGATGTCCGGTCCCTTTCTTTGTTCCAAACGAATATTGCCCATAAAATCGAGCAGAAACTGTCCGCAACCGTCTATTCCGATACATGCATCAGCGAAATTTCCAGGGATCTCCATATGAGCCGCAACCAGTGCACGAAAATTTTCACCCAGGTGTACGGCATTTCTCCCCGCCAATACGTAAGCGAGCTGAAGCTGAAGCAGGCCAAGGAGCTGCTCTTGCAGACCGATGTGACGGTCGAAGAAATCGCCAGACGGCTCGGGTTCAGCTCGGTCCATCATTTCTCGCGGCAATTTCACCGTTGGACCGGGATGCCGCCGAGCCGCTTCCGGCCCAAGCATACCGCGTCCCCCTTGGTTTGAACCTTTTGACCGCCGCTCTGTATTTCAAGCTGAAGTCAAAGGAGGTATGAAATTGGACCGGCTCAGCATTAGTAAAAAAAGCCGCAGATCGCGGCTTTTTTGTTTTTAACGGAAGCTAGCCCATTGATGCAGTAGCGCCGTTTTGCCGAAGCCGACCGGCGCGCAGGCGGACAGAAGCCGGATGCGGTCGCGGACGTGTGGGAGTTCATCCAGAATATGAGCGCGCAGCACTTCGTTTTCCGATGAAGCGGGCGGATTCGTTTTGGTTTGCAGCATAGCGGGTTACGACGAATGAAGCATAGTTCTTCCCTGTTCGCATACGGTGAACGAAGTGTCCGAGGAAAAGTGCAGGAGACGATGCGCGACGCGCATACGGAAACGGTTATGGCCGAAGCGGCGTCCGAAGGATTTGCCTTGACCCGTGAGGATGGCACCAACTTCAACGCATCCCGGCCGAATTTTTGATCGATCCGCAGGGCGTCATCCAAGTCGCCCACTACGACCGGCTGGTGACCGACCATTTGCCGCTCGATCTCATCGACCGGTTTGCCGCATCGGGCGCGACCGCCGTCGGACCGGCGCAACGCATGGTTCAAGAGTGAACCAGACAGGCCCGCCAATCGGCAGCGGGTCTGTCTTGCGTTTTTGCCTATTGGCTTTTGGCCGCGATATCCCGATTGGCCGCTTCTCCCGCTTCGCGAAGCGCGCTGTTGATGTCGGTCTCGTCGTTGATCACTTTGGTCATCACGCTATTCAAATAAGGCTGAACCAGCGGGTCGTATTTCGAAGGCGTATACGGCGGAGCGAATTTGCTTTTGAATACGCCTTTCGTGCTTTTCCCCTGCAGCGATTTGATGTTGTTGCCGTACAGCTCTTTCAGCGCCTGGTCGTTCAGCGAGGTGAACCTGCCGTTGTTCGTAATTAATTTTTGCGTTTCCGCGCCGGTCAGCAGCTCGATCGCCTGAAATGCTTCTTCCTTATGCTTGCTCAAAGCCGAAACCATCAGGAAATGGCCGGATGAGGCACCCGCCACATTCGGCAATTCCGGGTAGCTTGGAAACTGGACGAGGTCCCAATTGAACTGCTGCGGCGTATTGTTTAACGCCTCCAGCGAGGCGATCCGCACGTCGTAGCCGGGAGACATCGCCGCCGTTTGGTCCTTGAGGAAATTGTTGACCGTGCCGCCCTTGCTGCCGGGAATGTCGTTGAACTTTTTGACCATGGCGAACAGTCTTTTCTAGCCGTCCGTTTCCACGTTCGCTTTGCCGGTCGTCTGGCTCACGTAGGGAAGCGTAAGCTGCGTGCTCAGGTCCAGCAGCCCCGGAAGAACCACGCCCCTGTACTGGACGCCGTCCACCACGCGCGTAAATTTCCGGGCCATTTCGTACACATCGTCCCAGGTCATCCCATCCGTCGGGTAAGTGACGCCGAACGTATCGAACAAATCTTTGTTGTAGAACAAAGCAAAGAAATTGAGCGAGAACGGAATTGCGTACAGCTTGTCTTTGCCGCCGCCATACACCCTCGACGTTTCCATCGCCGCCGGATCGAATTTGCCGAGATCCATTTTGTGCGTCTTGACCAGCTCTGTCAAATCGTAGGACGTTCCCAAATCCCGGTGAAGCGTAATTCTCGGGTAGGTCGTAAAAATGAAATCCGGAAAATCTCCCCCCGCGATCAAGTCCTGGACTCCTTTATCGCCCGTCGTGTTTCTCCGCATCTCGACTGTAATGTTCGGATATTTGGTGTGAATCGGCGCGGCGATCAAGTTTTTGAACTCGTCGTCCGTAATCGTTGCGCCGTCCTGCAGCATGACCAGCTTGACCGGCTCCGCTTGCTTGGGGGGCGGCGTCGCCTCGTTATTCGGGGCGGGTGACGCCCCTTCCTCGGCAGTGCCGCCGCAAGCAGCCAAAGACAAACATAACATTGTGACCGCAACCAAACTTCTCGTCGTTTTTTTGAACATGAGTAAATCCCCTCTTCCCTTGTGATCGCTTTCAAATCGAATAATAGCCTCCCGTGCAAAAGCGCACAATGGACAAACAAGGCGGAAGTTAACCTTTTGTGCCTCCGGTTGTATTTACTGTTGTAGGACCGGTCGAACTTTCGAGCATGCAAACGAGCCTTCGGAATTATTCCAAAGGCTGTTCTTCACGAGGCCGTTTTTTTCTCCGATGTCTGGCCGTGCCGTGTACGGCAATCGTGATGTGCCGTTTACTCGCCCAAAAAAGCGCTGTGTTCCTGCAGCGTATCGCACAGCAGCGCCACGTCGAGTGATCGCGCGCGACGCCCTTCCCGACACGAAAACAGTCGCCGTCCCTTACTCGCGCTTCGCTTTGAAACCGACCGGAGGGACGCCCCAATATTTGCTGAATGCCTTGGAGAAATTTCCGGCATCCTTGAAGCCGCAGCGGGAAGCGGTCTCGTATACTTTATGACCGACGCTCAGCAGCTTCTTGGCCTGCGTCATCCGAATCGCCATGACGTAGTCGGAATAGGCGGCTCCTGTTTCTTTCTTGAACAGGCGGCTCAAGTGAAACGGGTGCAGGGCGAATCGCTCGGCCATCGTATTCAACGACAAGTCTTTGTCAGGCTCGCTCTCGACGATAGCGATCAGCTCGCGGACAACCGGATGCTTTGCCGCGGGGCGGCGCTCCTTGGTGAGCCGAACGAGCCGTCCAACGAGCCGCTGCAACAGTTCATAGCCTTGCTCGGACGATTGGAGCTGCGATAGCATAGTTGTCGTATCCGCCGCTCCGCCGAATACGTCCTCGACGGTCCATCCGCGCCGCTCTGTATGCCGTACGATCAGGTGGCAGGCATTCATGACGTGCAGCTGCCAGACCGCGCCCGACGATACGACCTTCATTTTCGCCTTCCACCATGCCGCTAGGGCCGACTCCGCCCTGTGCACTTCGCCCGTATCCAAGGCGGAGACTAACGCTTCATCCGTTCCGTCTTCCCTTCCTCCGACGTCGCCGTCGACCACCTCTGTCCCTGAGCGGCTTACGACGGTGGTAATGCCCTTCGGCGGATGCACGATTTCGACGCACACACCCGACTCCCCCGGCCCGGCCTCTTCCACATGCAGCCTCACCGTACCCGCCACTCGGTCGTATCGCCAGCTGCGGAACGGATCCGTCTTGATTCTCCTCGTCCGATCCTCACGACGCTGACCGTCCACCCGGACAGCCGCAGGCTTGCCGTCCGTATGGACGATCAGCTCGTAGCTGCGGTTGCGGACCATGCTGGAATAATCCCCCTCGCGCCGCGTAATGTACACGGTCGTCATCTCACGATTGGCTTTACACGACATTTTCGTTCGGGCGAAACATCCGTCCAAATAGTCGAAGGTGGTTCCGTCGTCCTCATATAACATAAACTCGCTGAGAGAGCCGGGGTAAATATCTAGTGTTAGCGTCTCTATCCGCAATTGGCCGATATATTCTAACGACGGCCACATCGGAACGATCGCCCCGGAGCGCACGAATAGAGGGCCGCCCGCCCCCGTAGGAACGGTATAGCTGATCCACTGCGAACCGCTGTAACGCTCCCCTGTCCAGTAATCGAACCAGTTCCCTTCAGGCAAGTATACTTGATCGGTATACACGGCAACGAGCAGGAAATCCCCCAGCATGTATTGCCTGCTCAACTCCCGGCAATTCCGGTCATCGGGGTACAGCAGAGGCATGGCACGTGTAATAGGCATGCCGGTTCGGGCGGCGACATGTGCAGTGGCATACAAGTATGGAAGGAGGCGATAGCGCAGCCGGGCATACCTCTGGAATAGCTCCTGTAGTGGCCGCTCCAGAAAATCCGGATGATGGAAATGATCTTGGCTGTGGATCCGCGACCATGCGAGCAAAAAATCGGCATGAATGCCTTCGCGGGTAATCAGATGCATATTCGTCGACGTGTTGACGTGACCGGATAGCCCGTAATTCAATACGGCCGCGATCGCATGCCTGGCGTCATAAAACGTACCCGTCGTACTGGCCACAAACTGCTGCATGCCCAAATAGCCTTTCTCCATATGAATGACCGGTCGGGTGTTCGTCTGCTGGCGGAAGCCGACATGCATCTGTTTGCCAAGCAGAACCGGATACAAATGGTGAAGCTCCGCGCTCGTCATGCCGTTGCCCCATATCCTGACGGGATGGCTAAACATCGGGTTCTTCAAGCTCAGCACGAAGCCGGAGATGCCGTCATCGACAAACTTGCGCAAATGATCATACCACACCTCCTCCGAATCGTTGCGCTCCCCGTCTGCATTCCCCTCGGCCAACCGTTCCTCAAGCAGGGTCAAATCGTAATCGCAGCCCAGAGTCAGGCTGAGCTTGAAGCCCTGCTTTTGCAGGATGCCGATAAACGAGACTTGACGGAGAAGATCGTTCGTGCTAGTCGGGAACCGTTCCGGATGCCAGCGCTTGGCGGTTGAATAGTCGTTGACCGTCTCCATCCAATCCGCACTCAGTCCGATCAGGTCGCAGGGCGTACCAGACCGACGAAATTTGATGGCGTCGTCGAGCACATCCCTGGCGCTCGACTTTACCCGCGGGCAGAAATTCAGACCATACATCCAGATCGGCAGCAGCTTCGGCTTTCCCGAGACGTCCGTATACGCATCGAGCAGCTCGGCGTATCCGGTTCCGACGAAAAGAAACAGATCCAGTTCGCCCGACGGCCCTTCTATGCTCAGAATGTCATCGGTCGCTGCACCGATGTCGAACGTATGCCGCCACGTCGTATTCACCATGACGGCCCATCCTCTGGAGCTCATTAGAAAAGGAATGGGTGCGCTCGCCCACAGGTCCTGCTCTGCCCACATCGATACGCACAGGCCGCGTCGATCCAGCTGTTCGGGAACGACATTGCCGAGCCCGTACAAGGATTCGTCGGCATTCAGCGAGAAGCGTGCACCGAAACCCGACGCCGAGTCGGACCAGGGCGAACAGCAGGTGTGCAGCCGCTCCTTTCCGTCAGGACCGTACAGACGCAGCTGCCCATCATTCCCGTCGATTCGCAGCGTGGCGCTACCGGCCCGGACGACCGTGACGTCGCCGTACTCCACAGTGCGGCTTTCATCCGCCGCTTCGATGTTAGCGTTTACAATCCGGTACCGTATCAAAGGCGATTCCGGGAAATGCCCCGTTTCATTCATCCGAATCCGGAAGGTGGCGTTAGCTATCGCCTCCGCCACGATCCATCCCCCGTTCCCCAACGAAATCCGGGTATCCGTCACTGTATCCATCTCCACGCCCCCCTTGGCCCTTTCCATTGCTTCCATCATAACATTTCTGCCCCAAAAATGTTATCAGATCACACGAAAAAGCGCTGCCAAATCAGTTATCGATTCACATCATCACGTTATGAAATACCATATACGAGACATCACCGCATCTTCTATACTTGGCTTACCACGGAAGAAAGATATCGATTACCATGGCGTGTCATGAAAGAAGGAAGCAAAAGGGAGCGAACGCAATGCTGCAGGACTGGGAGCAATTTCGAATCGGCATTCATGATGTAAAAGATCAGTTGAGGGACTACGTGTACGGCCACTCTTTGAAAGCATTTGCTGTCGGCGATCAAGCTCGCGATGCGGTGGCGAATACGGAGCAGTTGGAAGCCCGCCGCCTGCATATGCGAGAGATGCTTCTGGCCGGAATCGGCGGCCTTCCGCCCCGGGACACACCGCTGCTCCCGGTCACGACCGGAATTGTGAAACGAGACGGCTATCGCATCGAGAAAGTTATTTTTCAATCCATGCCCGGCATGTATGTGACCGCGCACCTGTATATCCCGGACGACCGCGTATCGCCAGGCGGAGCGGTACTGTTCGTTTCCGGTCACGGTCCGGAAGGCAAGCTGTATCCGAGCTACCAGCGGGTCTGCCAATGCCTCGTGCGCGCCGGGCTTGTCGTGCTGGCTATCGACCCGATGGGACAGGGCGAGCGGCTCGGCTATCTCGATCACGGATCCGACAAGCCGTTCGCCCGGCGGGTAGCGGAGCACGAGCATGCGGGCGTGCAGTGCTGGCCGCTCGGAGACGGTCTGGCGCGCTATTTTATCCACGATATCGTGCGGGCCGTCGATTATTTGAGCTCCCGTCCTGAGGTCGATCCTGCCAAAATCGGCATGACAGGCAGCTCTGGGGGAGGGACTCAAACGGCGCTCGCGATGATCTGCGAGCCGCGGATCGCCGCCGCGGCTCCCGGGACGTTCATCATGAATCGGGAATCGTATTTATTCGCCGGCCAGGCGCAGGACGCGGAGCAAATATGGCCAAACATGTCGGCCTGCGGCTTCGACCATGAAGATATTTTGCTGGCCATGGCCCCGCGCCCGGTCATGGTGCTCGCCGTCACCGGAGACATCTTCCCGATCGAAGGCACTCGCAGGACGGTAGAGCGAAGCAGACGGTTCTGGGACATGTACAGCTGCGGCGACCGGCTCCGGCTCGTGGAGGACGAATCGCCGCACATGTACACGCTACCGCTGGCCCGGGCGGCGGCCTCGTTCTTCTCTCTCCATCTGCTCGGCAAACCGATCGAGGTGAATACCGGCGGACTCGTCACGGAGGAAGGAAGCGACGTATGGTGCACGGCGAGCGGGCAAATTGTCGACGATTATCCGGATGCGCGGAAAGTATTCCACGAGAACGGCTGCCGGCTGACCCAACTGGAGCGGGCCCGCGAAGCATTGCCCGAAGCGGAGCGGCAGGCGAAGGCGATATCCTGGCTTGGCGGTCGTATACGCGATCCGCGCCCCGTCTGCGACCTGAACCCCCGTCATCAGCGGATCGGCTCGTGGCAGGGGCTGACCGTGCAGAGCAGTATCTGGTGGTCGCAGTCCAGCTTGTTCGGCCATGGCTTCCTGTTCGCCGAGGCGAACCCGGGCCTGTCGAAACGTCCGCTGACGATCGCGCTATGGGAGGATGGCACGGCACAGCTGCAAGCGCACGCAGATTGGCTTAGCGGCCGCTGCGCCGCCGGGGAGTTCGTCCTCGTATTGGACGTCGTCGGCAGCGGGGCGCTCGCGCCGAATGCAATCAACGGCAAGCCGCTTCGCGGCGTATTCGGCACCTTGCACAAGCTGAACATGGATTTGCTGTGGCTTGGCGACAGTCTGGCCGCCTTGCGCGCCTACGACGTGCTGCGTGCCGTCGAGTTTGCCCGCAGTCTGCAAGGCGTAGACGTTACGAGAGTCCGCCTGTATGCCGAGGGGCGCTTCGGCGTATACGCGGAATGGGCCCATGCGCTGCTCGGGGGCGATTCCGTCACGCTGGAGATCGCGCAGGAATGGGAATCCATCGCCTCATGGGTGCGCTCGGAGTATTACGACAACACCGGCATCGGCGAATATGTGTTGCCCGGCATGCTGCAGCATTGCGATTTGCCTGATTTGCGCGGATGACGGAATAAGGATCATATTCAATCAAGGGGGAATTACGATGCTTGCCAAAAAAATGAACGGAATTGCTTTATTCCTTGCGCTCGCCGTGGTAATGGCCGCCTGCGGCCGTGAAATCGCCCCACAACCAAGCGCCGGAACCGATTACGCCGCGCGGGAAGCGGCAAAAAAAGCGGCAGAAGGTCCCGCAGAGATCGTCTTTTACACGTCCAACGGTGACTCCGAAGAAAACTTCAACCGCCTGTACGGCGACGCGCTGCGCAAGAAGTTTCCGAAATACTCGATCAAATACATTATGAGCGGCGCCAAGGGCCAGTCATTGGACGCGCTGCTCGCTACCCAAACCCGGTTCGACGTCTTCATGCAAGGTCCAGGTTTCTTCGAATCGCAAGCTTATCCGGCCAGCATCCAGTACGATATGTCGGCTCTGATCGAGACGCATCAGCTCGATTTGAGCAGACTGGACCAAGCGTCCGTGGAGTACGTCAAGCAAAGCTCGGAGGGCAAAGCTTATTTTTTGCCCATACAGTTGGAAGGTATGGTGCTTTATTACAATAAGTCATTGTTTGACAAATTCGGCGTCCCCTACCCTTCCGACGGGATGACGTGGGAGCAGATGTGGGACAAGGCGAAGCGGCTGACGCGTACGGAGGGCGGGGTGCAATATTTCGGCTTCGGTACCAACTCCAGCACGATACAGGGCATGAACCCGCTCTCCATCCCACTCGCCGAACCGAAGACGGACACGCCGACGATCAACAAGGATGAGCGGTGGAAACGGTTCTATGACTATTTCTACGAGCAGCCGAACAATATACCGGGCTATCAGGATGCGATTCAGGCGATCAAAGGCTTCCCTACACTCGATATGTTCGTCAAAGACCAGGCCGTAGCGATGTTCGCCTACCAATCCGGGCTGATCAACGTTTGGGAGGAGCAGCTGAAAGCGTTGAATTGGGATATAGTCGCGCTTCCGCCATTGCCTGGACAGCCGGGCGTCGGCAGTATGGCGACGCCGAAGCTGTTCGGGATTACGTCCATGGCCAAGGATAAGGACGCAGCGATGATTGCCATCCAGTATTTGCTGTCCGACGAACACCAGAAGGAGTTGGCACGCAAAGGCATCACGCCGATCGTCACGTCCGGTGCGGTCAAAAAGGAGCTGGGCAAAGATTCCGTATACAAGGACCGCAACTGGAGTGCGCTCGTCCAATACAAGTTTGCCCGGCTTGCCCTTAGACCGGCTTACTACTCGCAGCTCAATGCGATTTACCAGAAGCATTTCTTAGCGGCCTCCCTCGGACAGACCGATCTGAACAGCGCGTTGCGTGCCGCCGAGGAAGAAGCGGTCAAAGCGATCGCCGCGTTCAAGAATAAATAACGATAGGATACCTGAGCAAGACCGAGACCAATCGGCGGAGCAGGCAGCCGTTACGTACATCGATATTCGCGGGTGCGAACGATTTGTGACATGAGATATCGATAATCATAAGCGCAATAAGATCTACTGGTCGAAACACTTTCGGATAGAACTAAAGCATGTCTTCAAACCTAATTTAGCCATAGCAGTTTAGAGGCCAACGACAAAAAAGCCGCAAATGTGCAGGTTGACGGCGACCGCTTGCTGCCCCTCAATTATGTTGTATTTCTTAGAGCCAGAGTTTATAGCCAATGCGGATATGAATATATGTTCTTGTCGTGAGCCGAGGACAAGAACATATATTCTAGGCAGTAAATAACGGAGTAGCAATAGCAACTCTGCTCGAAAAAGATTAAAGCGAGACATTTGGGCGGGCGATTCGAGAGCAAGCATATTTGAGTGGGATACCTATAATACGATCGAATGCAACTACTTGCCTCCGCTGAGAGATGCTGAAGAAAGGTTAAAGGCGATCCGTGGTTCACGCCTCTCTCGTCTCTTAACAAAGCTCGAACCGAAAGTGTCACGGGAACATGATCAAGAAGGGAATAAGATTACACTTGAAAAGAAAGTAAAAGATCAGAACGATGAATTACTAAAAGACCCTCTAATCAAGTTGGCAAATGAAAGAATACGCCAAAGATTGTTGGATGCTTTAGGGGATGTCCTTGCGAGTATTCCTTTTTCGTTGAGTTTGAATCTTTCGATTTAAAATGTTCTGACAATATTCGTTTAGCTAGTTCTGGTACTACCAAAGCCTCAGCAATGCCTTATTGAGGGGAATACTTCGCCCATGTTAAATCCTCCAATAAATGAAATAAGCGTTAGGTCAGACATGACGCAAATGCAATCACGTACCCATCGAGATCCCGAATGGCAAATTCCCTCATCCGATATTCTATAGGGTCCTTCGGCGGGTAGTGGATGATGGCTCCGTTTTCAGAAAATTCTTGATACAGGGCATCGGCATCGTCTACCCATACGTATAAGTCCCACGACCAACCGTCTACCTTATGATTTGGTGCAATGGATGCCGCAACATCTTCTAATTGGTGAAGAGTCAGCTTAAGATCGTCCCGATCCATAAAACCCGTATAATGGTTGCATTCAAAACCCAGATTCTTGTAATACTCAAAGGCCTTTTCCCGGTCTTTCGAAATGAATATGGGACGATACTCTTTCATTTTGGCTTTGATCAACGGTATTCCTCCTCTTTACTCTTCATTCGATGGGCAAACAAACGTCCACGATCCATTTGCGATCAGGGTGTAAGGAAGGGCTATTGTAACAAATGAACATTGTCGGTCGCAATGCATATGAATAGCCGCTTTCTGGCAACCAGCTATTCAATAACATCTGTACAAATGGTTCAACGGCCTCGTTAGGTTCTTCGAGATGCAGTACGGCATATTTGCCGCCTTGAAGCGTTCGTGAGCCAATTTCTCCGGAGGCCTGGATTTTCCTCGGGGAAGTTAAACAAGCATCATATCCGATCTGTAAAGATGGTACGTTCATTAATGAATATCGGGGAATTCCCAACAGGTAAGTACCGCTTGTCCACAGCTCCATTCTCGTCGCCATCAAACTTAGGGAAGTAAGACTCCGATCAATATCGAAATCTAGTTTAGCGTAATGTCGATTACCAAAATGGCGAATGTAGCAAATTTCCTTTCTCGGAAATTCCCGAACTGATACCCGAAGATGGTAGGTTCCCTCGATTCCGTCACCCTGACTCCTATTATACGGATATTTTATAAAATATCGTTCCCAATGCTTGTTTTCTATTTTGCATATCTTGCTTTTTATCAGTGCGTGCTGCTCCCGGAATCGTTCCGGCCCATCACCCATCGAATGCTTGAAGGCCCTCGAAAATATGGAAAGGGAGGAAAAGCCGCATCGATAGGCAATCTCCGAAATCGTGAGAGGACGTGCATAGAGAAGATGATGGGCCGCCCTTTGTACGGTTTCTGATGATATGCTGTTGAAGACTTTCTCCGGTTACCTTGGTGAACAACCGATGCAAATGATAGGGGGATACTGCCACTTCAGACGCGATTGATTCAAGTGTCAGATCGGTTTCCAAACGTTCATCTATCAGATCGATAACCCGGTTCACAATCGATGTGTGCTCTTTCCATAAATCCGGATTTTTTCTTCTCACAGGCTTACCACTCAATCCATAATGAAATAGAAAACTATCGCTAGTCATTCTTCATATAGTCTATAGATTCCTCCAAAAGAGGAAAATCTTCCATTAGACATAGTGCGATTAATAGGAACTTATTTAACTATGCTGCCCGTTAGCTTAATGAGTAAGGCCGCACTTTCTAGTAAGTCGTCGGGAATGAGATAATGTTCTTGTCAAAATCGGGAATGAGATAATGTTCTTGTCATTTGGTTTTGACAAGAACCTTATCTCATAAAATGAAAAAGCCGCGATTTACACGACCTTTAATGAGATAATGTTCTTGTCACCCGACATCAAATTGTAGCCCAATGGAACGCACTAACATTTTCAGAAAAAGCATTAGCTGTTACTAATCCTGGACAAGCTCTACTCGTTGATAAATGCAGAGCGTGGGCACTTAGTTACACTTCGCAAAGTAAGTGGGGTAATTTATACGGAAATGGTACAAGAAATGACGCTTTCCGTCACGCAATGTGGAACGTGTTAATGTCCAAATACATTGGTAAAGGTAATGCTGAATCATGGGCTAATGCTCACGAGGCGCAAACTGAAGAGTATTTCAATCGATACACTGATGGAATCTCCAATAGAGATCACAGTAGTATGGATTATCATAATAATGCAAAAGGACGCGATTGCTGGCTCTCCTTTAGTGATTTAATTTCTGTTACTTCTGATAATACATTATTCAATAGAGTGACTGCTAAGATAGATAATGGGGAAATGATGATTCTCTTACCTGATGCGTATCAACCATAGGAATAGAGTATAATAAATAAAAGGGGATATTACTCAGACTGAAGTTTCTGTGTACTATCTCTTTTTAAATTATTAAAGTATTGGAGGTAATATTTATGAATAGAGCAGGAACTCTAGCATATTTCAAGATACCTATCATCCTAGCATTTCTGGTATTTTTACTCTCTGCATGCACATCTTCTACACTAAAACCCTTACCAACATCTACTATTGAAGTTGAGAACACAAGTAGCAGTATAAAACTACCACCTGCAAAAATATTGACCTATCTTTGGAATTCAGAAAGTGAGTACAGTAAAACCTCAGCATTAGGCATTGAATACGAGCCACAAGTTGTACCAGCCAATTCAGTACTTAAAATATCTTTTGATCGCCAACCAGAAAGTTATGGCATGTTAGATGAAATTTATGGTGATGATATCTCAAATGCTAAAAGAATAGATAACTACACAAATGGTATCAAGGTTCCTAGTAAACCTGGAGTTTATACGTACTCCTATTATGCTGCGTGGGATGAAGGAAATGCACTCTACGTATTCAAAATAAAAGTAGAATAATTACGAGAGCAACATCTCAACATTAAGAAACATTGTTACTATATAAACATCCAACGTCTCCGTTAGCGTAATGGCATCACCAATAAGCTAGATCCCCGAAAATAATGAGCCTATAGAGCTTGTGATAACTTTGTTCGGCACTCTCTCAAACAAAGGACTTACCGATTCTTTCTTATGAATTCGACTAATGGCCTCTCCAAATAATGGTGCCACGGATACAAGTTTGATTTTATTGGAATGAACAATATAGGGATTCTCCACAGAATCAGTTCCAATAAGAAGTTCAATTTCGCTTGCCTCTATTTTTTTTACAGCGACTTCGTTTAATAACAAATGGGATAAACAGGCTATTATTCGTTTTGCCCCTCTCTCTTTTAAGCATTTTGATAGTTCTATAATGGAACCACCTGTTATAGAGAAATCGTCAATTATTACCGCCGTTTTCCCCTTTACATCCCCAATAATCTCCATTATTTCAGCTCGTTCATTGTGGGATTTCCTGGTCTTATCTCCAATAGCTATTGATGTGCCAAGGTAGTCCGCGTATTTCCTTGCTTGTTTAGCGAATCCGGCATCTGGCGAAACAACCACAAGATTAGATAGCTTCATCTGCATGATTGCTTCAGACAATACAGGTAAGGCAAAGAGATGATCCACGGGTTTTTTAAAAAAGCCTTGGATTTGATGGCTATGTAAATCCATGGCCACGACGCGATCTGCTCCGGCAAGCTCAATGGATTCTGCACACACTCGTGCTCGGATGGACACCCGTGGCTCATCTTTTTTGTCACCTTTGGCATAGCTAAAATAGGGCATGATCACAGTCACAGAGTGGGCACTTGCCCTTTTAAAGGCATCAACCCAAAAAAGAATCTCAACAAATTCATTGTTGGGATTCAAACCAATGGATTGAACAAGATAGACATCCTTATCACGAACGGTCTCACCAATTCTAACAAAGGTATTCCCTTCAGAGAAGGTTATCGATTCAGACTGACCTAATTCAACATCCATATATTTGCACATATTGTCTGCAAAGGTTTTCCCGGAGCTCCCCGCAAATATTTTTATCTCAGCATTTTTCAATTTTTTACACCGTCCCTTTTTGATGAAATCTCCAACATATTTTATTAGATATGATAACCATCACTCGGCAAAGGCCGGCCATTTAATCGCTCAAAAAATATCAATCTATTCAACTATATTTTGACACAAATCCCCATCTAATATAATGGCGATTTAGTGAAAAAGTATATGATTCGTTGTTCCACTAAACTGCCCGTAAGAAAGGCAGCTGATTCAATAAGTGACCAGCCGCCTTCGTTTCGTTGTTGAACTATCGTTCTCCGTTAGGTGAACAAAGGCACAAGTTATTAGCTGGATTACTTTAATAAACCAAAGAGGAGCTTGCCATCCATACCCCTAGGGATGGAGTGAACCAAATTTTTGTAGGATACTAGGTATTTCAAAAGCTATATATACTTCGTTGAAAATGAGACAATGTTCTTGTCGTACATCGGTAATCGGACAATGTTCTTGTCGCCTGCCTGCGACACGAACCTTATCCCATAATCACAAAAAGCCGCATGGTATCTGTGTTTAAAGGGACAATGTTTGTGTCGTCCGACATCAGACCAGCAAATTAACGACAGAATAACCGCATTTAAGGAACACTACAAAAACCATCGTCAAAATAATGGCGATGGTTTTTTGTCGGGAATGGGATAAAGTTCTTGTCATTTATGACATCAAGTTCTTGTCAACCGCCGACACGACAGTAGTACAGTTTTTGTCACAATATCTCTCCCTCCCTTTACACTACATTTTATTTTAATTTCTTCAGTTTTGATATGTAATTGAATATCTATATTCTAGCTTAGTATTGCATCTGTGTTTGTTTACTCTTTGTCTATCTTGCCATCCTCTACATATTAAAGTACCGCTAACTTCGCTGAGCCTATCTTTAATGGATGTATGTACAATAGGATTTAATTCAAAGCCTCCGTTAACACATTCCCAACAAATACAATTCACATTGAAATGTGAAATACCATCTAAATTCATTTCATGCTCCTCAACCGAATGGGCTAATTTTCCTGTTTCTGAATCATAAAAGTTAAACTTAGACTTAATTGATGAGACCTCTGGATAGTCTTTTCGAATAGAATACATGAACATACCTCCATAAAATAGCCATTTTTCTACCACTCTTAATTCGTTTGTTTTGTGATCTGGAAGAGATGAAATTGCCTCTTTGGGCAATTTGTTGTTGCCCCAGAGTTAAAATACCGTTCCTGAAGCAAAATTAACATCAAACAGTCAATTTATTTACAGAGTATCGACTGCCCCTTTATTCGCGCGAATTTGATTCGCAAAGTTAACAATTTTTTCTTCATTGACCCCAAGTAATGCGGATAATGATGATTTATTCAAAATCATTTGATCTTTTGCAAACGAATCAGCAGCAATTTCCAACGGGTCATAGAGTGTAGCAACTTCAGTATCAATAGCCCCTTCATAAGTAACTTGATACGCATGGTGATGTTCATGAAAGAACACTTCAACCCAATGCAAATATTGTTCTTCTGTTGCCTGATACTTATTGGCGATTTGTCTAGTATCTATATTTATAAAATGAATGATTAAACTTTGCGCACTATGATGATGGATGTTTTTAATCCAATTTTTTTCGTCAAAGTTATTAGATAGATAGTTTAATACTTGTCTCTTTCTTGACTCATGATCGATTTGCTCATTAAAAATAAAACACATTAATTTCTGGTGGCTATCAGGAAGTAACTTACGAACTTCACTTATTAAATCCATTTTGAATTACCTCCTCATAAAATAACCCTTTTAATGTAATTTAGCTCTCCAATCTTTCTATGATCCCTAAATATAGCAAGTGATTATTCGCTTGATTCTCACTATAGCAATTTATGGGATTTCTCATGCACCACTTTCTAGTGATTTCAATCTCTTCAGCGCTATTAGTTTTTTCTGCTTCATCATAATCCTTAAGATCGAACATCAATGTTTCACCCTCTTCGTCCCACTCGCCTACACATGGAATATTGTATCTGGATGTTGGAAATACACTTTCATACAATTAGAGAAGAGTTTGAACCTTCAAAAAAAAGAGGCGTTCAGCTGCTTAATCTGCGCTATCTGACGCGGCAATATGAGGCCTTTTCAAAGATGTGTGTGCAAACAAAGCTGCAATTCCAAGCTGTCTTGGATCAAGTTTTCCCTGCATATAAAGGCGTCTTTGGGGCTATGTATTCTCGTGTTTCACTACGTTTTCGCTGGCCAGCTGGTGGACCCATTAACATCATACCAAGGAGTCTTTTTATTTCTCAAACCTTGTATTTCTTCGGAATAGGAATGCTGCCCGTTAGCGTGGAAAAGCTGCCAAACCGATCCTGCGGCAGCTCGATTAAACCAACAGTTATTGGCAACTTAAGCATTCAGCTTCCACGTCGTCCTATTAGCAAGTTTGATGTTTCTTATTTCTCAATATTCCCCCTAATTCGGATTACCTAATTTTAACATGGAATAAGTTTGGTTTGTTGAATATATCTTTCATTTAACTCCGTTCCAAATGATTGATTAAAGGTAGTTGGTCGGAATAAGCTTTCGGTACAAATCTTCGTCATTATGATGTTATGTAACCATCGTCGGGAATGGGATAAGGTTCTTGTCAATTTCGGGAATGAGATAAAGTTCTTGTCATTGAAATTTGACAAGAACTTTATTCCATAAATGAAAAAAGCCGCAATTTATGCGGCAAATAATGAGATAATGTTCTTGTCACCCGACAGCAGGTGTCGGTTGATGATGATCAGCCACGTGTTCTGCGGCGCTTCGAAACTATTTCCACTTAGAAACAAGTGAATTACAACCATCAGGCGTATATGATCTTCCTGTTGAAAATTATGAGGAATTATGTGAACTATATCCTGGAGAATATGTGGAACGATACGTGTGGGATCAAGGATATTACGGACAAGACGATAAAGGAAATGATTTGAGTTTACCTGAGGAAGCACGCTCTATTATTCGAGAATTTAATGGATCATTTGTAATTTTCGGTAAATACTCCTTTTACAATAAGGACAGTTCTACTTACGATGGTCGACATAATCGTGGGACAAGCGAAAGATTCGCTCAATACATCCAAAGACAAGCTATGTCGGACGAAAACTAACCACCATTCTCCGAAAATAAGAGCTGCCCACAGGTAGTTCTTTATATAAGAATGAGATCAAGCTAGTCACATTTTACATAAGTAAGTCATTACTTCACCCCTGAAATCACTGCTAATCGGTTCCAGTACGACCTTTTTGGTATCTGCCTGGGGTATACCCTGTAATTTTCTTAAAGACGTTGATAAACGTTCTGGTATGAACAAAACCGACCTGCATCGCAATATCTTTAATTGTAGTATGACCTTGGGAGATAAGACGAGCTGCTTGCTCAACTCGAACAGCGTTGACATAATCTACAAATTTGACACCGAACTCCTCCTTGAAAAGTCGGCTAATCGAGCTAGGATGACGCTGGAACGCTTTCGCCAACATCGATTGGGATAAATTCGGATTGTGGTAATGCTCGTCAATATAGCGCTTCACATCCTGCATAATTACTCTATTGTTAGTAGAGTCTCTCCATGCCTGAATGCGGACAGATACGGAGCCTAGCGTTTCCTTCAGGACTACACTAATATCAGACAACGTCTCTCCCTTGTTCATTGTCCTTTCCAGTAGCGTATTCGCCTGTAGCCAAACAGGCTCAAGCTCAGTTGGCAAGTTGCCCATCTTCTGCTGAATGTGGAATAACAGGACGAATAGTAAATTTCTCACTTGTTCTCCATTATAGGAGCCTGTTTGTAACACTTGGATGAAACTATCAAGCTCCGATACCCAAGCTGGCTCACCTACACGGAAGGATCGACTGATGTCCTCAATTTTTTGCAATACCTTGGCCATACGATGCTGCTCACTGTCAGGCAATATACGCGGAGTAAGGATACGATTCATGCCAAGTGACACTTTATAGGAGAGAGCAAGTCGCGCCGTCTGGAAAGAAACCGAGATAGCCTCCATGCGTTCAACAGTCCCCCCCACTGAGACCGTAACTGTAAAAGGAAATTCCTTCTCAATCCATAGTCGGCTTTGCTCTAAGAGCTGTTCGAGCTCATCTTGCTGCTCCTGTCCTTCCTCCAGCAAGACAATAGCCCCTAATTGATGTTCTGCCAACCATTCAGTTGTAGAAGAGATACCGGCCTCCGCAAAACGCTTGTCCAGTGCAGCTTCTATACGATCTTTCATCTGTCCAATCTCGTGCTCCGAATACGAACCCAACAAGTGCGATTCAAATCGATCTATCTCAAATAGAATGGCGGAGGGGTGATAATTCAGGTGTATACCGAACATCTCGTTTTCCTTAGCCACGTAAAACGAAGCCGTTTCGAATCGGCCTTCAGCTAAACTTCGGAATTGATGCGCTCGATTGAGTTTCTCATTTTTGGCATTTTCAAGCTGCAACTGGTTCGTATGATCCCATAGCTTATCCAGTGCTCTCCCGATTGCGTGGAATTCGTCCTTCTTGCCATCATGCAATGGATCTATCGGTTTTGGTATGGAGAATGCCGCAATTCGAGTTATTAATGACTGCACTGGACGGTAATGTTTACGCGTAGCCAATACAATCCAGACCAGGCCGAAGAAGATACAGACGATCCCTAGCGAAATAGATACATACAGCGCGGGTTCTGCCCAATTAAGTATTCCAGGCTGAAAAATCCCACTTTCCATAGTCCAGCCTGTATAGTTCATGGGTACAGCAGCTAGCTTCCTTTGCTCCTTGCTATCCTCTTCTTCGGAAAACGTGGATGAAATGATCTTTCCATCGGCAGCTGTTATGCTAAGATAGCCGGTTGTCGTATCCACAAATTGACTGAGCAGCCTCTGCAATGTTCTTACATGGATTTGAACTACAAGTAGCCCTTGGGTGCGAAGATGAGAAATGCGAGCAAGGGAGATGACCTCGCGGTTGCTACCTGCGTTTGCAGGAGATCCCACTCTCCTGAGATCTCCCCAGATGTACCTGGAATCTGATTGTCTTTTTTGCTCGATAAAGGCTTTATCCGGGTGACTCTCTAAATTCCTAATGGAGGTAGGCTCCAGAACAGAGCCATCTTCCAGTTTTACGAGATACAAGGAGTCAATCATGGGAACCCGGTTTTGAAACTCCGTCAATGTTCGCGCAGCTTCATAAAAGGAATAATGCAAATAATCACCGGGCTCATTGTAATAACCAACGATGGTTTCTTTGCTAAGCATCGAGGGAATGGCTTCATCAATGCTGCGTAACGCCTGATCAATTGTTTGCGCCGCATTTTTGGCAACGGTTTCATTCGAAAGTACAGACGATCGCGCGGACATCTGGCGTACGGTAAGAAACAGGATTAGCAGTAGTGTTAGACAAACAGCCAGAAAGACCGGCATATAAGACAGCAACATCCGGTAGAACCAGTTCCGTTTCATGTCTTCATCTCCTTCTCGGTTTACACCGGCCGTTTGACCCCGATGTCATTGCTGTAGGGGGAGAAATGTTTCTTTCTTCTTATTGTAAGCCTCCTGATAAGCTATTTCTACTTTTGATTTCTTCGTTCCGTATTTTCGGTAAAAACAAAGAAAGGGCACCGCCATCGACACCTCTGCAGGTGCGAGATATGCCATCCTTCTTCGTTCCCTAACGTCGAAAAGCAATTACCTGGCTAAACCGGCTGCTTTGACTTGTGCATCATAGGCTTCAAATAGCTTATTACCGTCGTATTTGGTCATCAATTCTTCGCGGTACGTCGGCCAGTTCTTGCCTGATTTATCATCGAATATCGCTTTCGTCTGCAGTTCCCGTTGACGCTTGCGGAAGGTAGCCAAGTCGAATCCAGTCGGAGGAATCAGGTTTGTTCCCAAGTATGGTGCTGATGGAATGGCTGCGAGAGTCGATATGATTTCACGGTCACGATCGGTTTGATTCGGATCAATAATCGTCAAGCCAAAAACAGCAGGTGTCCCGGGGGTAAAGAAATCCCAGATCGACAAAAAGTCGCCTTTGCTCGAGATGTCAGCCTTTATAGCATCCGGTTTGAGGGTAATAGTTTTGCCGTTCCTCGTGTAGTGCTTGTTCTCCACCCCATAGTGAGTAAGCAGGAAGCCTTCTTCGCTAGCCAACCAGTCCAGGATCTCAACAGACCGCTTTACTTTCTCAGGAGATTTTTCAACTATGCTCTTATGAAACAGAAATGGACTTGATGGAGCGATTCCCGATTGAAGTGGATGCTTGCCGAAAGGAGTGAATGGCACCCAATTTGCATTCGGGAACAGGGCTTTTGTTTTGGCCTGCAAGCTCATGGGGTTTGAATCGAAAGCAAAATCTTTGGTTGTCCCTGCAATAACGCCTACTTTACCTTGAGCGGCTCTGTCGATATGTTGAGGAGACTTATTTAAGAACCAATCGGGGTCTACTACCCCTTCAGCAATAACCTTGTAGATATCGTTCAATACTTGCTCAATGCGTGGATCTGTTTGCATGTCTATAAATTTTCCGTTTTCCAGGAATGTTGCGAAGATCAACCCCGCTTTCCAATACTCGGGCCAATCGAGCCCCATTCCGTCGCCTCCTGCAGCCGTCGTAAAACCATATGTGTCCCGTTTGCCGTTTCCGTCCGGATCATTGTTCGTGAACGCTTTCAGCACATTGAAGTATTCCTCGTATGTTTTGGGAATCTGCAGTTTTAATTTATCGAGCCAGTCTTTGCGAATATACCATGCGCGATACAACTCTTTGCTGTAAGGGATCGGAGCGCGCAATACTTTCCCCTGGAACTGATAACGGCTGAAAGTTGTCTCATCTACCCAATATTTGAAGTAGTTAGGCATTGTTTGGGGATTGACGAATGAACCGATTTCTCCAAGAATACCATCCAAGGCGTATTTCTGTCCGCCATCGGGTGTTGAATCGCGCCACATATCAGGCGGGGCATTTGCAATCAACTGCGCATTGAGCTTATTGATGTAGTCCTGACCCGTCGGCAAATAATCCACGGTCAGTTTAACATTGAATTTCTCTTCAATGGCTTTCTTGACGAAATCATCGGCTTCGGGAGGAAGTTGGGCGTTCGGATTACCATCAATCATGAAACTAAGATTTAATCGTTCCTTTGCTGGTTGGGCAGTTGCTGTTGTGCTAGTACTCCCTGTCGGAGTGGGGTCAGTCGTACCTGAGTTGTCATTAGTGCCGCAAGCACTTAATACGACTAAAGAAAGCGTTACAGAAGAAAGCACTTTCAATTTCTTGAATCGGTAGGTTTTGAACATTTCATGGGTTCCCCTTTTTCGTTTGATTGCCATACACTTGCATGGCTATCATAAACGAGGACGCTTCTAGATGAAAAGAGACTACTTTTTGCAGAATGGTTCAAATTTGACGGTCGTGATCTCCCCTTCCTGCTGGATTTCATGGACCTGATCTAGATGCACAAATACATGATTCAAATTGAGCTTTTATTTTTCTGAACAGACCGTAATCAAAAATCAACACTCGTACATAATCCATCCGTTTACTAGAAGCCAAGTTGTCGCTACACTCATGTTAGAGGATGACAGCATGACGGTTAGCATCCTAAATTTCATAAAGAAGGAGTTGATTCCCCAGACAACGCTCTGATCTCTATTTACTAGAATCGTCACTATTGTTGAGAAATTGCCCAATCACAAAAAAACGGAGGGATATCTACCATGAAATGGAAACGCTTACAATCAATTGGTTTGAGCTTGCTGCTCGTTGTTTCGATGCTTCCTCAAATCGCTGCAGCCCAAGACCCGACTATTGACCAGTTCCTCTCCAACGATCAAAACTATAATTTTGGACGCGCGGCTTCAGAATTAGATCTAAGCGGTTCGCTCGGCTGGGCTGAGGGCCCCTACGAAGAAAGCTACCTGAACATGTACAAGTCAACCGGAGAGCGATTCTGGCTGGACAAAATCGTCGAGCATACCGATCGGATGATCGCCAATGCCGATGATTCTGACGGCGACGGTTATATGGGTTGGCCTGATCACCGCTATGTCCATGCCCAGATCAAAAACAATCAGTTCCTCCTCCCCGGCGCACTGACCCTTCCCGGTATCGAACGAGTTACGAACGGCTCGTTCGAGACGGATGCTGATGTTAATAATGTCCCGGACAACTGGACCGTGCAAGGCGCTTCAGGTAAGGTGTACCGCTCAACTGCCTCAGGCAACTTTTTTGGCGGTAGCGCCGGACTCATCATTGAAAGCGACGCTATCAACAACAATCGCCTCGTGCAGACGTTCACCTACACACCAAATACTACTTATCTCGTTGAGGCTTATGCTGGAGTCGAGACAGAGCTTACTGAAGCAGTTGTCCAGGTCTACAACACATCGACAAGCAAGGTGTTAGGATCAATCCGTATCCATCATGTCGGATTTGAGCGATATGTGTTCACGTTTCGATCGCCCGCAAGCGGTAATCTGCAACTGCGGCTAGGGCTTCAAGATTATTCCTCCTCCGGCTACAAAGCGCGGTTCGACGCCATTTCGATCAAGCCGGTAGATGCACCTTCATTCACTGGCGTGCCGCTCGTCAACGCCGGCATGGAGACACTCAATTCGTCCGACCCAACGCTCGCTGATGGCTGGACCCGCTGGCCTGGGTCAACATCTGCGAACATCTATATAAGCACAGACTCCTCCAGTGGCAATTATTCGTTAGCTGTGAAGACCGACAACTCCTCCTGGGAAGTAGCCGAGCAAACGATAAACTATTTACCAGGTCATGAGTATAAGCTGACGTACAAAGGAAAAGTTCTAAGCACGGCTTCCTCCGGTCGAGTTTCGATCTTGAACGAAACGGACGGAGTCAATCTTGGCACAAGTACTTTCTCTAGCACATCATGGGACTCCTACAGCGTCACGTTTACTGCTCCTTCCGTGCCGGGCAAAACGATAAAAATTCGGCTCATGCAGTCCAACTGGCAGCTGGTAGGGTTTACAAGCCTATTTGACGACCTAGAACTCTTCGTCGCCCCGCCGATTGGAGAGCTTATGCTGAACGGCACGTTTGAGACCGCCTCTGGAGTCGACGCTACTTTGCCGGCAGACTGGACACGTGTCGCAGGCACAACATCAACTAACGCGTATGTGTCAACGGAAATAAACGAGTACTATTCAGGAACAAAGGGACTTGCTCTTCAAGCTTCTTCTTCCGCCTCAAAATCGATTGAGCAAACGAAACCATATGTGCCTGGAGAAACGTACGTGATGACCCTGTGGTCGCGTACGACCGACCCGCGTTACCCGGCGACAATCGATATTTACAATGAAACAGACAGCGTGATTCTGGCTTCTGCAAATCTAGAGGGTACACTTTGGGCGAAAACATCGCTAATGTTCGACGCCCCGGCCGTATCGGGTAAAACATTGAAGGTTCGTTTCTCCAGACCAGCCTCTCCTGGATCGACAACTAGCTACATTGACGAGGTCTCTTTGGAAGCTTTGACAAAAACCGAAGCAGCAGGATGGACTCGGGAATCAACACCGCTGGCAAATGCACACCGGATTAACGACTCTACTCTATTCGCGGATGACTGGGGGCTTCGACTCGTTCATGACGGTGTCAGTGCTCCAGTTATCTCATCTCCGCTTCACAACTACAGCCCAGACTCAGAGTACGGCATTTCGTTCAGCGGCAAAGTTACTCCAGGTACAACTGGGCAAATTCGCATTGTGGACCGAACCACCAGCGCGACGCTCGCCAGTTGGAATATTACCGCCACCGATCGGATGGCGCCAGTGTATGACCGATTCAGTCTGCCCGCAGCAGGGCACGACGTCGTACTGGAGGTAACAATCGTATCAGGATCGGAAGGTCAGACTGCATGGGTTGACGCTATCGTTGTAGGTCAGTTGCTTGAGCATATGGTTCATGAGGGACTTATCGGAAGCAATATGTTGCGCTTCGCCAATGCTGTGTACGCCGACAGCTCCTTGCATACTGACTATTTGGCTAAGGCCGACACTTACCGTAATTTTGTAGCTGACAATCTCGTTCATAAGTGGGACCTCTGGTGGCGGCAAATAGGCGGTTCTGACGGCAGCAACAACGGCGCTGGGGTCTACATCTTTCCCTCCGGCTTCAGCACGGAATGGTTCCCGGCACGCAGCCTTCCCCACAATCAGTACTTGGCGTTTGCCGAGATGCTCTACGAGCTGTATGATGCTACAGAAGGAGCCTCCGCATATACATCTGATCGACCGTATTACTGGAGTCGAGCAAACGACATGGGTCGTGCCTTCCAGTCCACCTTACAGCCGCACCCGCAAAATTCTGCACTCGGTACCGATGCGTACCTGTGGCATTATTGGGATTCGATGGGAGCTTGGGATAATGGACACTTTGTAGTCTATACGAGTGAGGATTTGTCGCACGCCTCCCTCACAATGGTCGGTCCGAGAGCCGCATTCTCGCGAGGACAGCTGTTTACAGTCGAGGATATGAATAAGTTCACAAGAACACTGACGGACGTGATGTGGAACCAAAGTCTGTCTGAGCCGATTCTGGCCGCTAACAACGATAGGCGTCCGATGTACACAGTCGATCAAATACGAACAAACCAGCTTGGTAAATTCGCATATTTTGCCGAGTTCGACCCTATTGTCCGCGACATCACTCTCGCTGTTTGCGAAACGATCTCTTGTACTCCGGTAATGGCAACGGCTTCCGCCGCCTGGAGCCGAAACAAAACCGTGAATGCCGACTTCGAACTCGTGAATTCGGCGGATAGTAGCTTGCCACAAGATTGGATCCGTTGGCAGAGCAATAGCTCTAACGCTTATCGGACAGAATCCGATTCCGCTATCGGCGACGCCTCCGTCGCAATAGTGACGAATGGATCAACATGGCAGGCGTTGGAGCAGCAACTGGGAGACTATGAGCCAAACACTGTTTACACGGTTTCTTTCATGGGGATGAAGTATGGTTCTATTAATGGACGTGTCCAAGTGTATAACTACACGACTTCAGCCATACTTGGCGAGCTCACGTTCTCTGATACGTCATGGACACGAAAATCCTTTACTTTCACAACACCTTCCAACACGGGTGACAACATTAGGGTACGGTTGTATACGACTCACTACACGACAGCCGGGCAGAAGGTTGGTTTTGACGACGTACACGCGTATCCCTCCCTCATTGGAACCGAGGTGGCCAACGCGGGATTCGAGACTGCCGACCGCTGGGATACGACTTTGCCACGTTACTGGAAACGTGGGAATACTACTAGCTCGACTAATGTCTTGCTTGACACTACCGACCGGGCAGCTGGAGGCTCTGCGCTTAAGGTCGTATCCGCTGCCGGACCCGCTGTACAGGAGCTGTTGTACGATTGGAGAGGATACCTCCCTAGCGGCTCGTATACCGTTTCGTTCCAAGGCAAGGTCAGCGGATCTGCAGGCGGAAAGGTGTCGATTATCGATACTTCTACAAGTACGGAATTGGCCAGCGCCGTCATCTCATCCTCCGGTTGGAGTACTTCAACCATGACCTTTACCGCTCCCTCCGCCTATAATCGGACGCTGCAAGTAGTCATTCGACCGAATAATCCATCCTTATCCGGAACGTTGTGGGTCGACGAGTTGAATGTTTACTCCAATTAATCTATAGCGGACGGAAATGCACCAAGTGAACGTGAAAGCCTCTCTAACGATTATCGAAAGAGAGGCTTCCCGTTATGGGGGGTAGAGTATTTAAGCCCAAGAATGCGGTATGTACTATACCAAGACATCCTCAGTGTTAAACCCATCGCCATCAGGCTGCCGGAAAGGTGGCCAGCCTGCTTATTTTGATCGAACGGATTTCAACGCACGTGTGCGTAATGGTTACAATTGAGACTAAAATCGATTCAAATCGGTCGATTTAATGGCTACGAATGAGACTTTGTGCAATTTTATTTGAGACTTTCTGTAAAAATTATACCTACGACTGAGACTTTCAACAATACCGATCGGAAGGATGCCGACGGATCCGCACGACGCCCTCCCCGGCCGGGTTCGCCGGGAAACCTGGCACTCGGATCGACCCACGGCCATCGGTGCTGCTACTGCTCAGCCGAGCGAGCGCGATAGTGGCCGTGGCACCCCCATCATTGGAACAAGCTGCCGATCCGACAGCCTGGTGCAATTGAAGTATCGTGCCCGTCGTATTATGAGGTCAACCAGTTTTTGCTGGTTGACCACTTTTCATTTTAAGTGGTGTATTTATTGGTAGCCGGGGCAGAACGATCGTACCCGTGGGCACACAGCCC
>NZ_JCAUBA010000031.1:0-65284 GCF_059692235.1 Paenibacillus sp. J2R1T-4
AAATGCTTATATGAGCATGTATTTGCAGTATTCGTCATTTCTATGGGTGTTAAAATCCTGCGAGTGAGTGAGCATTCGTGAGAAAAACCCTTAAAACCGAGGGATGGGCAGTTATGTGCAGTCCGGCGGCCGCTATCTGATCTCTGAACGTTCTATATTGGAGAAGCTGGAGAAAGAATGGCATGCCACAGGGGTTAATTACAACAAGATTAATGCAGACTTAGACCGCGGCGAGGCTGAAGTTACCACGGGGGCAGAGGATGGCAAAGACCTCGAAGAGCTCTCGGTTCTATTCTCGGACTCGCTAACTATTGCTGCTGCGGCAAAACTGCCCTTGGAGGTGATGGACCGGGTAGCGGATGAACTGACCAGCACCCGATCCAAGATGGCCGCGGTACAAGGCGCCACGACTGGCTTCGGCGGTCTGTTCACATTAGCTATCGACATTCCTGCACTGCTGGGATTATCACTTAAAGTGCTCCAGGAGATCGCGGTGTGTTATGGCTATGACCCGAAAGAGAAGCGAGAGCGAGTGTTCGTCGTGAAATGTCTGCAATTCGCATCCTCCGACATCGTAGGTAAGCGTGCTGTACTTGAAGATCTGGCGGAGTTTACGGAGGAGCGGGGTCAGAGTCAGGTGATCTCTCAGCTGCAAGGATGGCGGGAGGTTGTGACTGCGTACCGGGACAATTTTGGCTGGAAAAAGCTGTTCCAGCTGGTGCCGATTGCAGGTATGATATTTGGTGCATTTATTAACAAAGGGACTTTGCAGGATGTAGCCGAAGCGGGCAAGATGCTGTACCGCAAACGAAGAATCTTAGAACGTCTAGCGGAACTATAAGCTAATGATTGACAATTGAAACTAATTCGATTAACATCTAATTAATGGTTTATTTAATTAGGTGTTTTTTTATTTGGAGGTAACCGAAGATGCAACTGGATAAAATCGTCAGCTATCATAAAGCTTTGGCGGATCCTACGCGAATCAGGCTGCTGCTATTGCTGGCGGATGGGGAATTGCACGGTCAGGCGCTTGCCGAGAAGCTCTGTGTCTCCACCGCTACGATAACGCATCACGCTGCCAAATTGCGAGAGGTCAGTCTGATTAACGAGCGCAGGGACAAGAACACGATTTATTTTTCGTTGAATCATTATTTCCTCAAGGGGAACGCGAACGCAGTCATCGATCTGATCTATAAGAATACGGCCACCGCGAAGAAAGGAGGACATCAGGAGATGGAACAATCAGAAAACAGCATTGCAGGAGACTCAGATATGGACAACGATGAGCAACAGAAGAATGAGCGGCTGAAGCAATCCGTACTGCGGAATTTTGTTACGGCAGAGGGGCGACTCAAGCACATACCTGCTCAGCTTAAGAAGAAGCTGATTGTACTAGAGCATTTGGTAACTCAGTTGGAGAGAGGCCGCAAGTACACGGAGAAAGAGTTGAATGTTTGGATCAAAGGCTTTCACGAGGATTTTGCAACGCTGCGGCGGGAATTCATCATGCACCAATTCATGTATAGGGAGCAGGAAGTATATGAGATCAATCCGCCCGAGATGTGGACTCGCTGGGAAAGCTTAAGGTAGTGCATAGGGATGCCAACGCCGCCTAGCTTATGCAGCCGTTAGGCATAGGTGAACCGCACATTGCTTTTTGCTGCGAATTTCTGTACAATAATGTGCAACTGAAGATGTACGGCTGTGAAGGATGAATAGTACCTGAAACAACCTTGTTGCATAGCGATCCGGGGATGGTGAAAGCCTGGGACAAGGGTTCAGGGAAAAGGCAATCCGGAGCTGTTTGGTGAAAAGGGGATGAATCGGCTTTCGCGCCTGCTAGCTAGGGCGAATAGCACGATGCATCAACTAGGGTGGAACCGCGGGTGAGAAGCTCCCGTCCCTAGGCATGTCGATCATGCTTAGGGATGTGGGCTTTTTTTGTACACTTAAGAGGTGTACGATACAGACTCTGCACTCCTGTAGGCAATCGGCAAATACGATCAATCGAGGAGTGGGATGAGAAGATGAGCGTTACAATGGAGCAAGTAGTAGCACTGGCCAAGCACAGAGGATTCGTTTTTCCGGGGTCCGAGATTTATGGCGGTCTAGCCAACACTTGGGATTACGGTCCTCTTGGTGTAGAGCTGAAGAACAACGTTAAGAAGGCCTGGTGGAAGAAATTTATCCAGGAGTCTCCCTACAATGTAGGCTTGGACGCAGCGATCTTGATGAATCCGCAGGCGTGGGTTGCTTCCGGTCATGTAGGAAACTTCAATGATCCTATGATTGATTGTAAAAAATGCAAAGCGCGTCACCGTGCCGACAAAATTATTGAAAATGCATTGGATGCAAAAGGTATTGAGATGGTTGTCGACGGTTTGTCCTTCGATCAGATGATGGAATTGATTCGTGAGCACAAGATCGTATGCCCGGACTGCGGCAGCGATGATTTCACAGACATTCGTCAATTCAACCTGATGTTCAAGACATTCCAAGGTGTAACCGAGTCCAGCACGAACCAGATTTACCTCCGTCCGGAGACGGCGCAGGGGATCTTCGTCAACTTCAAGAACGCACAGCGCACGATGCGTAAGAAGCTGCCATTCGGTATCGGTCAGATCGGCAAAAGCTTCCGCAACGAAATCACACCGGGTAACTTCACGTTCCGTACACGCGAGTTCGAACAGATGGAGCTTGAGTTCTTCTGCAAGCCTGGCGAGGATATGAAGTGGTTCGAATACTGGCGGAGCTTCTGTCACCAATGGTTGCTGAAGCTTGGCGTGAAGGAAGATAGTGTTCGTCTTCGTGATCACTCCGACGATGAGCTGTCGCATTACAGTAATGCAACGACAGATATTGAGTACAAGTTCCCGTTCGGCTGGGGCGAGCTGTGGGGGATTGCGGATCGTACCGATTTTGACTTGAAGCAGCATATGGAGCATTCCGGCGAAGACTTCAATTACATCGATCAAGACAACAACGAGCGTTACATCCCTTATTGCATCGAGCCTTCGTTGGGAGCAGACCGTGTAACGTTAGCGTTTCTGATCGATGCTTATGAGGAGCAGAAGCTAGAAGGCGATGACAGCCGCGTCGTGCTGCGTTTCCATCCGGCGCTTGCGCCGTTCAAGGCGGCGATCTTCCCGTTGTCGAAGAAGCTGTCCGAAGGCGCGCAGAATGTATTCGCTGACCTGGCCAAACATTTCAACGTCGATTATGACGAGTCAGGCTCAATCGGCAAGCGGTACCGTCGCCATGACGAGATTGGTACGCCGTTCTGTATCACTTATGATTTTGAGTCTGAGACGGACGGTCAGGTAACGGTTCGCGACCGCGACACGATGGAGCAGACCCGGATGCCGATCAGCGAGCTGAAGGCGTTTATTGAGGAACGCATATCGTTCTAGGCTAGTTTATAGCGCTGACCCGTTTAAAGAGCAAATATTGATTAAAGAGAGGCTACATTAGAGCGGAGCATATTCCCGTTCGAATGCTAGCCTTTTTTCTAGTAGAATCGCAGTATGAAACTAATTCGTCTATTTACCCATGATACTATTGGCTATTCTCGCTAAATTACTAAAGTAGGAATGTTTAACCAATCGCACTATCCCTTATTTGGCAAGATTCACGCAGTTCCTCTGAATATACCCAGATTAACCAGTGTCAAAGTTGGTTATTTTCGCAGCATAATGAGAATGGGTAAAATAAGGGATAGCAACATGGCCTAAAATGCGATGACTTTAGTAAAATAGCTGCTTGCCTGCCTTATCCAACATGTAAGAACGAATGCGGGACGTCCCGCCTACAGCTTTTAACAACTTTTTCTCATATAGCCGATGCAACCACATACGCGCGTTTTCGGGATGGATGCTAAGAAAGTCTGATAAATGCTTGGGGGTTACGGGCTCGAGAGCCATGGCTACGAATCTGATTATTTCACGCTCTTTCAGACTAATCGAGTCGCTCGCTAGCTTGTCTGCATCACCATATAAATAGCCCATTAGATGGAGGATGAACTGCTGGCAACGGCGTGGCTTATTGATGATTTCTTCCGAGGAGAAACGAAACACTTTCCAACCGTCGAGGATCAAATGGTTTTGACGCATAAGATTATCTCCGTGCTGCCAACGGTCGATGTTCTTGACATGAGGACCATAACCGTCAGCGGCGAATTTGATACGATATGGCGGTCGTAAATAAGCAAAATCCAGGAATCGATTTCCATCCATGAAATCCTTTACCTCATACTCAGGGTGGAGGAAATGAAAATGGCCGATCGCCGGGTACCATATGTTTTGCAAGAGCTTCCTCTCTAGAAAATCATGACCTTCCTGCAGTCGTCGTAATCTCTCTCCTGATCGTCTCTCCGAATGGTATTGTAAAAATTGCTTATAATCATGTTCAAAATCCAATTGCTCGTCCCCCTCAAAATAAAATAAAAACCGCCTTTCCCGAGGGAAAAGGCGGCGTGTGCTTCACGCTATAAATGATTATGGAAGCATTGTACCAGAGTAATATTCCAACTGTCCAGTCGTACTTGCTATGATCAGATTTTTCGTAACATTTCGAGAGGATTAGGTGGGGAGAGACCTATTTTCCTTCTGACCAGGTTTAACCCCTTAAGACGGATATACGATAATCGTATGATACATCGTCTTTGAATCCGACATGTTCTTATAGGTGTGCATCTGGTCGGCCGAGAAGTGAATGGCATCTCCAGATGTGAGTGTGTGCGTCTCCTGCTGGAAGGTGACCTGGAGAATGCCTTGCATCATGAGAATATATTCCTCGACCCCGTCATTATGCGGTTCTGATTCGTGACTGCAGCCAGCCTCCATCTCCACGGTATAGATCTCGAATTGTTTCTTCTGATCGAAGGGAATAAGCGGGAAGGCCCGATACTGGCCGTCTTCTTCGACGAAAGGTTCAATATCCTGAAAACGAAAAAAAGTCACATTTGGTGTTTCCTCTTCAATAAGCGAGGTGAAGGATATATGAAGGCCATTCACGATTTTCCATAATATCGAGATGGTGGGATTGGAGTCGCCTCGCTCGATTTGACCTAACATCGCTTTGCTGACACCTGTCATTTCCGCTACTTGGTCCAAGCTGAGCGAGCGCGCTTTGCGGATCGATTGAAGACTTCTGCCAATTTTCTTATGAATCTGTTCGTGTTCTTCCATGCCATCCTCCTTCGAATCTAATCCCATTAACTATTCCCCATTATAAACCAACTGTGCATATTGGCAACTAATCGTGGCAAAATAGGAAGCATACTTATTTTTTGAGCGGTGGGTAAAAATCTATGTACAATATAGCGCACACATGTATAATATAAAGTATATGAGTAATATAACGTACAAATGGATGTTATAGTAAAAATTGTTTTGGAGACGGGAGGTTGGTATATATGGGGACAATGATAGGGCTTGTCAAAGCAGATAGAGCGCCCCACGCGGTGCTAAAAGAGGTTCCTATTCCCCAATGCGGACCGGATGAGGTGCTTGTTCGGGTAAAAGCGACTTCCATTTGCGGGACGGACGTTCATATCTATAAATGGGATGCTTGGGCAGAAAGTACGGTCGTGACACCTAATGTATTCGGTCATGAGTTCGCTGGAATAGTAGAAGAAATAGGCCGCGACGTGACGAACGTCAAGATCGGTGAGCATGTATCCGGAGAAGGCCATATCGTCTGCGGCTTGTGCAAAGCCTGCCGGACCGGCAACGCTCATGTTTGTCCGAATACGCGCAGCTTTGGTATCACGGCTCCTGGATGCTTTGCCGAGTATGCTGTAGTCAAGGCAAGGAACATTATTCACAATCGCTCGGATATGCCTTATGAGATCGGCTGCCTGCAGGATCCGTTAGGCAATGCGGTGCAGACGGTTCTGTCCGGTGATATAGTCGGCAAATCAGTAGCCGTGATCGGTACGGGGCCAATTGGACTAATGGCCGTTGCTGTGGCGAAAGCTTGCGGGGCGGGAACTGTAATGGCGATTGATGTGAATCCATATCGGCTTCAGCTAGCAGAGCGCATGGGGGCCGATCGAATCATCAATAGTGCTCAATCATCAATGACGGATGAGATCATGTTGTGTACAGGTGGCGAAGGAGCAGAAGTGGTGCTGGAAATGTCCGGTCACCCTGATGCGATTCGCGGCGGTTTTGAAGCGGCTGCTCCTGCCGCGCGAGTGTCGCTGCTTGGCATTCCGACCAAGGAGGTTTCACTTGACCTTTCGAGGCATATTATTTTTAAAGGACTAAGGATTGAAGGTATTACCGGCCGCCGCATGTACCAGACCTGGTACCAATTGAAAGGCTTGCTGGACCTGAATCGAATTGATCTGCGCCCTTTGATCACCCATACGTTTACGTTGGATCGTTATGAGGAAGCGTTCGAGCTGATGACCTCCGGGCAATGCGGCAAAATCGTCTTCAATCACGATACAGCTTCTATTCAACCTACCCGATACCGAAGCGAGGAGGCAATCGATTATGGCCAATTGGAATACACTCAATAACGAGCTGGAGCAATTGAAGCAAGCTGGGCGGTACAGGCCTATCAAGGTGTGGGAGACTGGTTCAGACACGTGGATGACGATTGAAGGCAGGAAGGTGCTCCAGATGTCGTCTAACAATTATTTGGGGCTGACGAACCATCCTGACTTGAAAGAGGCCGCTATTCGTGCCATCGAAGAGTACGGCGTTGGCAGCGGATCGGTTCGCACCATTACTGGAACACTCCGCATACATGATCAACTGGAGCACGAATTAGCATTATTCAAAGGAACCGAGGCAGCACTCGTCTTCCAATCCGGTTTCACTGCTAATCAAGGGGTTATGAGCATTTTGGGGCCCAATGATGTGGTCATTAGTGATGAGCTGAATCATGCCAGTATTATTGACGGTATCAGGCTGACCAAAGCTGGGCGTAAAATCTTCGCGCATAAAGACATGGATCAACTGGAAGCTGTGCTTCGAGAAAGCTCAAGCTTCGAGAAGCGGGTTGTTGTGACGGATGGCGTATTCAGCATGGATGGAGACATTGCTCCTCTGCCGATCATAGTGGAGCTGGCGGAGAAATACGATGCCATTGTCTACGTCGATGATGCCCATGCGAGCGGCGTGCTGGGCAAGAATGGCAAAGGCTCGACGGATCATTTCGGTCTGAACGGCCGGGTGCATATTCAGGTCGGCACCTTATCCAAGGCTGTTGGGGCGGTAGGCGGTTACGTAGCTTGCGATCAAGTGCTGAAGGACTTTTTGATTCAAAAAGCGCGTCCGTTTCTCTTCAGCACTTCCGCTCCGCCAGCTGTCGCAGCAACCTGTCTCGCGGCTATTCGTGTGTTGAGACAGAGTGATGAGCTTATGGCCAGTTTGTGGGCGAATGCGGACTATTTCCGAACGAAGGTGCAAGCACTTGGCTTCGACACTGGAGCGAGTGAGACGCCGATTGTACCCGTAATCGTAGGAGATCCCGCGCGCACCATGCAGTTCTCTGATCTGCTGTTTGAGGAGGGTATATTCGCCCAAGGCATCGTCTATCCTACAGTAGCGTTGGATAAAGGTCGCGTGCGATTCATCGTAACCGCGAAGCATACTCGGGAGGACCTGGATTTTGCCTTGGGAGCACTCGAGAAGGCAGGGAAAAAAATAGGTGTATTGGTTTAGACGGTGGATGTGAATAGTAGTGAAGTCTGGTTGCTGAGTTAGGAACGGGGACTGCTTCCTGTCCTGGCGTGGTAAACGGGCTTCTTTTTTGTGCAGTCAAGTTGGCTTAGGCAATCAACTAATTGTGTATTCTGGTGGGCTTATGGTGGTTGACGATTATTATCGTATCCGTTAATATAATTAGTATCAGGTACTAATACCAGATACCAATAAAAAGGAGCTGATCTTCATGCCCTCATTTTCCGCTTCAAGAACAATGCCTGGGGCTCGCATAACGGCAATTGGAACCTATGTGCCGGAGAAGATACTCACCAATACTGATTTGGAGCAGATCGTGGATACGAGCGATGAGTGGATCGTACAACGGACTGGGATAAAAGAACGCCGAATCGCTAGATCCGATGAATTCACTAGTGATCTATGCGTGGCTGCAGCTCAAGATCTAGTCCAACGTTACAACAAGACGTTAGATGATGTTGATATGATACTTGTCGCTACCAGTACACCTGATTTCCCTTTCCCAAGCACGGCTGCAATCTTACAGCACCGTCTAAATATTCAGTGCAGCGCTGGTGCGCTGGACTTGAGTGCGGCTTGTGCCGGATTCGTCTATGCCCTGCACATGGCGCACAGCCTTATTGCTTCAGGACTTCATCGCAAGGTGCTGGTATTCGGAGCGGACACCATTTCCAAGATTACGGACTACACTGATCGCACGACTTGTATATTGTTCGGCGATGGGGCAGGAGCGGTATTAGTGGAGCGTGAGGAACACCGTGACTACTTCTCAGCATATTTGCTTGGGAGTGACGGAGGCGGAGCTCAGCATGTGTATCAGACATCCGGAATGGCACGTGATGTGAACCAAACACAATTAAGTGACACACGTTGTCTAGTGCAAAATGGCAAGGAAGTGTTCCGCTGGGCGGTAAGGACAATTCCGGAAGGAATTCGCCAACTCTTGAGCAACTCCGGTGGCATCCAAGTGTCTGAAATCGATTGGTTCGTGCCGCATAGTGCTAATCTTCGCATTATTGAACCCATCTGCGAGAAGCTAGGTCTTCCGCTAGAGCGTACACTGTATAGTTTGGTTCAGTATGGGAATACGTCAGCGGCGTCCATCCCGCTCGCGTTGGATCAGGGAGTAAGAGAAGGCAAGGTTCAGGATGGACATCGGATTCTTCTGTACGGTTTCGGCGCAGGGCTTGTTCAGGCGGGGCAATTGCTCGAGTGGCGCATCGGATGAGATCGGGAAAATAACTCATTTTTTAAAAGGCTGCTGACATTTTCTGTTGGTGGCTTTTTCGCCTTGTTAAAGAATTCTTGAAAGTGCAACAACGATTAGAACCCATCTTTCTGCCCTATCCACCGAACTAAACTGAACCAACTAGGACCGTTTCAGTGCTTCTTCTGAGCGGTTTTTCTCATTCTCCCAAAAGCAGAATTAACTCTTTTCCTGAAAAATGGTTTAAATTGGCGAAAGTCTGTTTATATACATCTCAGTGAGCAGGCAACACCGAATAACACTTTGGGTTGCCGCGTCATACATAAACATACAAAAAGGACGGGATGAAAACTATGAAGAAGCAATTCAAAAAAACGACGATTGTGGCGCTGGGCAGTTCGCTTGCTTTAATGACGTTCGCCTCTCCGATGATGGCACAAAGCACAACAATACTTCAAACTCAACCATCAGTTACGGTGAATGTTACCGGCTCAGTTCAGTTAAATGTGACTCCTTCTGTCACCTTTTCGGATTCCACATACAAGGTCGACAGTGATAACACACGATTCCATTATACGGTAACAGCCGGAGAGCATTTGGACTTGAGCGATATTATTCTTGCGATTGATGCAGATGCCCAAATCGTCGGTGCTTCTCATGAGTATGAACTCGTCAATGCAGATGTGAAGACCGGTATTAAAGGATTGAAGTTCAAATACAAAGCCAAAACCGTAGATGACAAGAAGATGGATTTCTGGGTGGATATTAAGGGCAATTGGTCCAAAGAGCTGATCGATTCCGATATGGTAACCGGCTCATCCAACCTTAAATTTAAGGTGATGGGTCCAGGCGTGAAGCTGATGGGTTCTGAATCCGACAAGTGGTGGCTTAACTTCAGCAAGATCTCAGATGTAATTATATCCGGGAAAGGCAAGATTGAATTCGAGCTTCCTGAGGGCCTGGATGAGAAAGATATTGAAATTATCTCTTATAAAAAATCCGAAAATAACGGGAAACGCGAGATTCATGCAAATGTAAGAGGAAAATACAAGTCTGGCAAACATACAATCGAGCTTGCTGTCCCTGATAAGGATTATGAAATTGAAATTTGCGCAAGGGACAAGGATAACAAAGAACTCGCTCGCTGGAAAAAAACAGCCGTTAATGGTTGGGTTAAAGTTGACTCGGATCTAGTAATCTCACTCAACAAGCTGATCGTCACACCGACTGTGGCTGAGATTAATGTCAATGGAGAACTCAGCTGGAAAGTAAAAAATCCGAATTCATCTAAAGTTACGTTCGATTGGATGATTGATGGTACAGAGCAAAAAGGGACAAAAACGATCGAGGCTGGAGCAGAAGTCATTGTGACCGCCAAGACTGGCGGCACTAACACCCTGATTACAACGCTCCCAGGTGATATCAGAACAGAAGCCAAAGGCGACCTGACGCTGCATTTGATGAAGAAATTGATTCTTGTGCCGGTGTCAGCCCATGTCAACGGTGAACTGCGCTGGAAAGTGAAGAACCCGAACGCAACTAAGGTTACATTCGATTGGATAATAGATGGCACGGACCAAAAAGGCACAAAAACGATTGAGGCTGGGGCAGAGATCATTGTAACGGCCAAGAACAGTGGCACTAACACTCTAATTGTAACGCTCCCAGGCGATATCAAAACGGAAGTGAAGGGAGACCTCACGCTGCCTCTGCTGCATAATCTGATACTTGTACCGGTAAAAGCTCATGTTAACGGGATGATCACTTGGGAGATTCATAATCCGAATGCGGAAACAGTTACAGTGGATTGGATCATCGAAGGAACCGACCAGAAAGGCCAACTAACCTTGAAGGCGAATGAGGTGTATCCTCTCACGACCAAGCCGGAAGGCTCCAACAAACTGATTGTTAAAGTAGAAGGAGTGCTTCAATCCGAGCAAGTAGGGGATGTGGATTTCAAGGGAATGGAGAAGCTGATTCTGATTCCGATCCAATCCAACTTAGAAGGCAAGATCATGTGGAAAGTCCTGAATCCGAATGTGATTCCGGTAGACTTTAAGTGGATCGTCCTTGGAACGGACCAACAGGGAACGTCCACCCTGGATGCTGGGGCTGAGGTTGTAGTAACCGCTAATCCTGGCGGCTTCAACTCCTTGCTCACGACACTTCCTGGCGGGATCCAAACGGAAGTTAAGGCAGCAGAGTACACGCCTCCAACTGATGATGTCACAGACGGAACAACGGCACCAGGTTCTGTCACAGGATCAGATACAGGTATGCCGGAGAATGGGATGGGAGGTCCTTTAGATCCGACAGGCATTATGACCCCGCCAGCCCAAGCAGGCAGCGGAACTTCTATCGAGCTTACGGGTACATCAGCCGCTAATCTGCAGGCACTCCCTCAGACCGGAGAAAAGATACCATACACCAACTACGCAGCGGGTTCCCTGCTAGCCCTGTTGGGAGCACTCTTCCTGAGAAAGAAAAAACAAGCTGAATAAAAGGTTGGACGGGGCAATTCAAAATATGGGAGAGGCCCCTCCCTTCTTCCTATAAAATAGATGAAAAAGAGAGTGATGTTATGCGAAAATATGCTGTACTGCTCCTATTAGCTGGACTTCTTATCATGGTGTGGCCACAGGCTGAACATTGGATCGAAGACTACCGCCAGCAAAAACTGCTTAGCAGCTGGGAGCAGGTTAATAGCGAGGATCAAATGGATTCAGTGGAAACCTCTATGTTGGAATTGACCAAACTTTTCAAAGATGAAAGACCGGATGCAGCAAAGGTACAAGAGCCCTCACCAATCTCAGTCAATGCCGTTCCAATTCCAGGCAGTAATAGAAGTGTTCCGAGTGTGGCACCCATAGTTTCGGCCAAGTCAGAAGCTAAGGTTTCCAATCTGACTAATGCCAAACCACAAGAGAGTAAGCCTGGGAAACAAACCATGGTCGGGGTTCTGAGGATCGAGGATATCGAATTAGAACTGCCAGTGCTCGAGGGAGTCTCGTCCTCCAACTTGAAGATTGGCGCAGGCCATATTCCGGGGACAGATGCACCAGGAGATATTGGGAACTTTGCCATCGCGGCACACCGCAGCTATTCTTACGGCAGATTGTTCAATCGGCTCGAGGAATTGAATGTGGGTAATGAGATTACGATAAGAACCGCGGGAGCAAACTTTACTTATACCATTTATGAGATTAAGAAGGCAGTTGATCCAAGTGACCTGTCTGTTCTGAACCGAAACGACAAGGACAAGGTGCTGACTCTGATCACTTGCACCGAGGATGGAGCCCAGCGCGTTGTGGTTCATGCCAGTTTGAAAACCCTCTAGGAGTGTTCTTCCTCCTTGGAGGGTTTTTGTTGAGATGCGCGCCTAACCAAGCCAGGCACAACCGGTTTCGCTTACCGGAAGCAGTCCGAGGGGAGTTGCAAAGGAAAAACACCACGCCAGACGCAGTGTTAACTGTGTTCAGCGTGGTGTTCGGAGGTGAGGCTCGAGCTTGCTTCCTTACGGGCTTTGCTGTAGCATTTGCGGCATACCGGCAAGTAGCTCTCGTTGCCGCCGAGCATAATCTGTGCGCCCTCGAATTCGGGCTTGCCGTTTCTAAGACGCATGTTCATCGTGGCTTTACGCCGGCAATACCAGCAAACCGTCTTGATTTCTTCTATTTTATCCGCTAGAGCAAGCATATGATAGCTGCCCTCGAACAGTTGTCCTTGGAAGTCCGCACGAAGTCCGTAGGCGATGACAGGAATACCAAGCTCATCTACGATCTCACACAAATCGAGCACTTGTTGTTTGCTTAGAAACTGAGCTTCATCCACCAATATACAATCAGGATTGGCTTGCTCGGCTAGCTTGAACAGGTTCGTTTTGTCGGATAAAATGTAAGCTGATTTCTGAATGCCAATTCGAGAAGTAATCATGCCTTCCCCGAATCGGTCATCGACCGCTGGTGTAAATAACATCACTTGCTTGCCTTGCTCCTCATAATTATGTGCCGTGCGCAGCACCTCTATGGATTTGCCGCTGTTCATTGCACCGTATCGATAATATAATTTCGCCAAGTTGCTTGCATCCCTCTCTGTCTAGGTAAAAGGTAAATCCGTCTATCCTAGCATAACGGAAAAACAATTCCTCGCAAAGAGGCAATTGTACTTAGCTGCTATTCTGATGCTCTCATTCTGGTAAAGTCAGCCACCTTATTCGGTAGCCGTTCATAGCTGCTTCCCCAAGCTCTTCCAGTAATCCATAGTTCGCCCAAGCTCCGACCACAGCACCGATTCCAGGTACTAGCTGAAGCATTTTACGGAAGTCGATGGTGTCCCGATATTCCATCTGGAATTTATCCCAATCAAAGGACTGCAACGAGACGGCCCTGGATGGACCTGCTTCAAGGTCGGGTGTACGATTCCATTCTTTCACGGTCCGCAACGTTCTTGCACGAACTTCTCCGCTAGAGAATGCAAGCTGGAACAAATAAAGAACGAACAGCCGCTCACTAACGTCCTTCGTTGAGAAGCCGTACACATGAGCTAGCTCGAACAGAAAGCGCAGCTTAATCGCAATCAGAGCCGGGAAGTCTACGAGACTGAGAACAAAGCCCCCAGCTCCGGTTCCTGCGCCTTCAGCGGCAGCGATTTTTTTGTAGGTGGACAGAAGCTCCTGTGCCTTTATATCTCTTTCTTCAAGGGAGAGACCTGCTAGCGGCGGCGTTTTGGGAGCTACATCAAGACCGAGCTGAACGGTTCTTACAATTCCTTTCACAGCTGATGTCAGGGCAGCATGAACTTTTTCAGGGATCGCTTTATTGATTCTGGTCTGAATTTGTTTGGATGTTCGGCCTAGAAGGTTAGGGGGCATAAGCAGCTTTCTTTCCCAGTCGTTCAAACGGACTTGTATTCGTTCTTCATAAGTAGGCATCGCAGCAGAACCTCCTTAATAAATGTAGGCAAATCTCAAGAAAATCTCGTAAAAAAGCTAAAATAACGTTGACATTTCTATCATTTCCGCTAAAACTAAAATATAAGCACAAATCGCACAGCGGAAGGAGCGGCGATCATGTACAAGTCAGTATTGTCGCCCGAAGAATTGAATGCGTTACTTTCAGCCGAACAGGCTTTGGAGCTTGCCGCAGATTCTGAGCGTTCAGCAGGACAGGCGTCACCCTTGCATGCAGAGAAGGATATGGAGCGTATTCAACAGCTGGAGTCTGCCATGCAGCAGCTTTTGGATCGGGTGGACCAGTTAGAAGCCCAATTGCGCGAGTATCAATCATCCGTCGCGGGAGCCGCAGCTTCGCAGGAACCAGTGGATCAGCCATCCTCGCTTGCTAATGGACCGAATACGGAAGTAATTGAGGCTCCAATCACCTTATCCCGTGTGGAGAAGTACAAGCAAATACCGAAGAAGAAGCTCTTTGGCTAAGGCATGGTGCTATTAGAAGATGATAGTCATTGATTGATATGCAAACAGCAGCTTAACACTGTAATCTACGTTGTTTGAGCAGAGATGTTTCGTTTTGTTACATTGTGACCAACAAATAGAATTAAGGGCTGACCTGGAAGCAAGTAATTTGCTCCCTGGTCAGCCCTTTGTCATATCGATTGTAACTCTATATCGTGTAAGTACCAATGTCCAGACTATCCATGATTTGCTGGCGCAGCTGTACGAACTCCGCACTGTTCCGATTGCGCGGCCGCTCCATATCCGCCTTTACAGTCCGCACAATGCGTCCTGGGCGCGGGCTCATCACGTAGATCGTATCCGCGAGATAGACGGCTTCATCGATATCGTGAGTGATCAGCAGTACGGTCTTGCCTGTACCGCGCCATAGCTTGATGAGCTCGTTCTGCATCGTCAGACGAGTGATCGCATCGAGGGCGCCGTAAGGCTCGTCCAACAGCAGCACCTGCGGGTCCAGGACGAGTGCTCGTGCAATTGAAGCACGCTGCTTCATCCCGCCCGACAGCTGGTGCGGGTAATATTTCTGAAAGCCGTTCAGACCGACTTTATCCAGAATCTCGTCAATGCGAGCACGGCGTTCTGCCTTAGGTACATTGGCAAGCTCCATACCGAAGCCTACATTGTCTTCGACCGTACGCCAAGGATACAGCGCATGCTCTTGGAAAATAAGGACACGCTGAGGGTCGGGCTGACCTATCACTACGCCATTCGCCTTAACCTCTCCGGTAGTCGGTGTATCCAGTCCGGCAATCATGCGGAGCACCGTGCTCTTACCGCAGCCGGATGGACCTACAATGGCAGCGAACTCACCCTTCTCGATGGTAATATCAATGTTCGAGAGCACTTCTAGAGGACCGAAATGTTTCGTAATATTATCAATTCGAATCGTTTGCATAACTTATTGATCCCCTCCTGACACATAGCGCCAATGAAGAAGCTTCCGCTTCAATCGCTCCAGCACCAAATAATCCAGGATCGCTGCAATCGCACCAATACACATAATACTCATTAGTACGCCTTCCATGTCCGCGATCTCGCCTCGCCAGTTGGAATAGAATCCAATCCCGGATGTTGCCCCGCCGACCATCTCGGCCGCAATGAGTGAGCGCCATGCATTACCGAATGCAACCTGAGCGCCAGTCATAAAAGCAGGGAGTGCTTCAGGAGCGAATACTTTGGTAAGCTGCTGTCTTTTGCTAGCGCCTAGTACTCTCGCTAGCTCCAGATGCGTGCGATTGACGCCTTCTGTTGCATTGAGCACGGATAGAGCCATTGGGAAGAAGCTGGCAATCGTGATAACCGTAATAATGGTGGCGTTCCCGAATCCAAGCAGGATGACGAAGAACGGCACCCAAGTAATCGGAGGGATCGATTGCAGGATGGAGATCAGGCTACGCAAATAAAGTGCGAACGCCTTCGATACACCTGCGATCAGACCCAGAATGGCGCCGAGCAAGCAGGCAATCGGATAGCCCAAGGAAAGTCTCAGCAAGCTGCTCTTGATCCCATTCATAAAATCAGGATTCGTGAAGCTTCTGCCTAGTCGAGCAAATACTTGCGGAACGTCCGGCAATAAGTACACCGGCAAGAAGAATGCGACAATCTGCCATAAAGCAAGAAGGCTGCCTACGGCAGCAAGGAAGGGCAACAACTTGCGTATGGAAGAGACGGCTTTTGACTTCTTTCTCGTGTTGTTAGGTACGGATGTAGAATTCACCGACTAAAATCTCCTTACTATTTTTTCTGCTGGTTCTGCCATGTCAAATCTAGAATATCCTCAACCTTAACGGCTTTATCCAGTACTTTTTGATTCAACATAATATCGGAGATTTCCTGCATGGTTTTGATGTGCGCGGGTGTAATATCCCAATTAAATTGTTGCGAATCAATGGATTCCTTAATAATTGTAGTTGCTTTGACATCACCTTTGTCCGTCTTGACAGTATCGCCCTCAATGAAACGCTTCGTAATGAAATCAGCGGCCTTCTGAGAATCTGTCTCCAGCATGGCAATAGCTTCTTTTTGAGCGTCCAGCATACGGTTAATACCTTCACGGTTCTTCTTCAACACATCGTCCGTTGTAATTACAACCATACAAGGGAACGGCCATACATTACCTACTTCATAAATTTGCTTCACAGGCATAGTCTTCGTAGCGATTTTATCATAGGGCTCGAATACGAATGCAGCGTCTACCGCTCCGCCCGCCAAGGATTGTATAGCTTGTGCCGGCTCTACATATACCATTTTGAGATCATCTTTAGATAATTTGGCACTAGGAAGGGAAACGCCGGACAATACGATATCCGCTGTGCTGCCTGCTTTTTGCGAAGCGAGACGCTTGCCTTTCAAGTCTGCAATACTGTTAATTCCACTGTCGTTGCGCACCAGGATGCTGTGGAAGCCCATTTGTGCGCCGCCTACAACCTTCAAACCTGCACCCTTGGAAGCCCAAGTAACAGCATTCGTGAATCCAAGCACACCTGCATCCACATCTCCGCCTACCATAGCTTTAATCAGATCGGTGCCGCTCTCAAAGGCTTGCATCTTTACATTCAGAGCATTTTTCTCATATATTTTGGCGTCAAACGCAAGCATCGCTTGGGCATCGTCCATAACGTTCAAGTAGCCGACCTTGAGTTCCTTAACTTCCTTCTTAGGTGCTGCGCTCTCCGATGGTGCAGGAGTAGTTGCGCCGCCTTGTGTAGTGTTGCCTGCGTCTTTAGTTGCGCATGCGCTGAGTGCGATCATCGAAGCCGCCAATGTCAACCCCAATAGCATTTTAGCCGCTTTCTTGCGTTTGTTGCGAAGATTCATTCTCTTTTCCCCCTAAAATAATAAAAAAACGATAATTCCTACTGTTTTAATAGGTATTATAAAAGCCCTGCACCGAACCGTCAAGTCTTTGTTGCAAAATGAGCTCAATTGAATATATGGAAAACCGTGTGAATAGGATGGAGAGAGGCAGGAGTTTTATTAGGAACGCAGGAGGATCTATTTTAAAAGGAAAGCATTGGAGGTTGTTTATGGTAACTCAGGATGAGAAAAACATGGCGTTAATGGCTCATTTGCTGTCGTTAATTACAGGATTCGTAGCTCCATTAATTATTTGGCTCATTAAGAAAGATCAGTCCAGCTTTGTGGAACAGCATGCGAAGGAGGCCTTGAATTTCCAGATTTCGGTTTATATTTATGGGTTTGTTTCGGGTATATTGGTTGTTGTGCTGATCGGAATAATAATGTTATTCGTGTTAGGCGTTGCTGCCTTTATTCTGATTATTATTGCCACATTGAAAGCTGCACAGGGCGAATCTTACCGTTATCCATTCACCATTCGTCTCCTGAAGTGATAACAGACTCTATTTCGGGTATAATGGGAGCCATAGCTGGCTATGTCAGCCGCACTCTCATAGCATGAATGGAGCAGGACAAATAATGAACAAGCTATTACCATTACTCAGTGAAATCATTGCAGCGAATCAACTTGCACAAGCGATCATCTCTAATCCTAAGCGCAAAACCGCAGATGGCTTCAACAAGGTCAAAATAAAACCAGTACAGTTAAAAGCAGGGTTGATGTTGCAGTTCGAGTATCATTATGCGCGTAAAGTAACACACGAGAACGTTGAACTCAACGAGGCTGCTATCAAAATAAGTGACTTGCTGCTGGGCGGGGATTTCAAGCAGGGCGTTGTGCAAACGAGCGAGGCCGACTTTCATATTCTGATGAATAAGAAAGGGGAAGCTTCAATCCTGACAAAAGCCCCGACTAAGACGGAAAAGGCAGATGCCGCTCATAACCGTAAAAAGCAGTATTTGCTAGAGGAAGGGACCCCGGTTCCCTTCCTTGTTGAGCTTGACGTTATGAACGCACAAGGAAAAGTGCTGGCAGCGAAGTATGATAAGTTTCGTCAGATTAACCGGTACTTGGAGATGGTTGAGGACGTAGCAGGCTCGCTGCAAACGGGGAGGACGTTGAATATTGTCGACTTCGGTTGCGGCAAGTCCTACTTAACGTTTGCGTTATATCACTATCTGAAGATGATCCGCGGGCTGGATATCCAAGTGATTGGCTTGGATTTGAAAGAGGATGTGATTGCCCATTGCAGCGCATTAGCAGAGAAGCTAGGGCTCGACCGTCTGCAGTTCCTGGTAGGCGATATCGCCCAGTATAAGGGCCTGGAGCGTGTCGATATGGTCGTCACGCTGCATGCTTGCGATACGGCGACTGACGCCGCATTGGAGAAGGCCGTCCGCTGGGGCGCGGAAGTTATCTTGTCCGTCCCGTGCTGCCAGCACGAGCTGTTCGGCCAGCTGGAGAATGCGCTGCTTAACCCGATGCTGACGCATGGGATCATTCGCGAGCGATTCGCGGCGCTGGCTACAGACTCGATCCGCGCCTCGCTGCTCGACCTGCTGGGCTACAAGACGCAGATCCTGGAATTCATCGACATGGAGCACACGCCTAAGAATTTGCTCATTCGCGCCGTCAAGCAGAAGCAGACGGCAACCCGCACGCTCGCGGCCGAGACGCGGGCAGTAAGCGGCGCAGCGACTAACGCTGCGCATGAAGGTCCTGCCGCGCCCATCAGCGCGGCGCAGGCCGCCAAAGCCGCGGCATACCGCAGCTTCGTGGCGGAACTGCACGCCGCGCCCTATCTCGAGCGCGCTCTGCAGGACAAGCTCGCTCCGATCTTCGCGGCAGCAGAACAGCATACCAATTCATAAAGAACACCAAACCTATCATTAACCAGGATTCCAACACAAACACTCCAGGTTCACCAAGTAACCAAACTACGCTCAAATGCAAGCCAAGCGAACAATTGCAATTGCCATTCTTAGTCGCAGTAAGCAGACGCTCTAGGCCGTCGGCACTTCTGTCGGCACTTCTGTCGGCACATATTAAAAAAGTGCCGAGTGCCCTCCTGCTACCCGCCCCACAAGAATGAAAAAGCGGGCCTCAGTAGGCCCGCTAAAGCGATGGTGAAACCGAGACAAAGAGAGTGGAGGATGTGTGTGACAAGCGGAAAGTCCACGTGCCGTCTTTGAACTCGTGTTCCAACCTTCACCCTAATCAAAGGAACACGAGTTCAACAACGGCTGGAGCTGTCACACACATTCGGAACGGCCGAGGTTTCTCCTTTAAGCTGCAGCGGGCCCAACTAGGCCAGCTAATTGCTCAAGCCCGCTTTTTCATCCCCCCCTACTGAAACTTAAACGTCTTCCCCTGAACCGCACTCACCTGGATCGCATATTCTTCGAAAATGGCTTTGCCCTGATATTTCTCCATAAGCTCAGCGCGATACTTGGGCCAGTTAGCGCCCGATTTCTCGTCGAACAGCAGCTTTACGTGGTACTCTCGCATTTTGGTGCGGAAATCTCCGATGTTGATACCTGCTGGAGGCGCTGTGCTGATACCAATTGAAGGAGCGTACTTGTATGCTTTAATGCTCTTAATAATGTCTCGATCCCGATCAGACACGTCTGGATCAATAATGGTCAATCCAACGCGTTCCGGCTCGTCGAGACGGGTGAAGAAGTCCCAAATACTCAGGAAATCGCCTTGATCCACAATGTCTTTCTTGATCGCAGCTTTATTAAGCGTATAAGTGCTGCCGCTTTTTGTGTAATGGACGCCTTCCTTGCCATAATGGGTCAGAAGATACCCTTCCGGGCTAGACAGCCAATCGAGAATTTCGACAGACCGGACGATCTTGGCGGGCTGCTTCTGTGCTGTAATGGAAGAGAACAGGAACGGATACCCTGGAATATTTTCTGTCCACACGCCTGTATCCTTATAAGGCTGGAAAGGGATCCAGTTCGCTTGAGGGGTAATAGCCTTGGCCTTGTTCTGGTAGCTTGTCGGAATACTCTCGAGCGCGAATTTCTCATCTGAAAGGATGATTCCCACTTTGCCTTGAGCGGCTTTGTCGAGATGCTGTGTCCCCTTGTTCAAAAACCAGTCGGGGTCAATGATGCCCTCGGCAATGTGCTTTACGACACCATCAATTACGAACTGAATTTTGGGGTCGGATTGCGTGTCGATGAATTGATCGCCGACCAGCATACTGCCTCCGAGTAATCCGTGCTTCAGCCAATCGGGAAAGTCATAGGAGAGTGAATTGGCGTTTCCAGCCGCACTCATGCCATACGTATCCTTCTTGCCGTTACCGTCCGGATCATCGAATGTGAATTTCCGCATGACATCAATCATCTCATCATACGTATTCGGCACTTTCAGGCCCAGCTTATCCAACCAATCCTTGCGTACATAATAGGAGCGATACAGCCGGTTAGCAAAAGGGAGCGGAGCGCGCCAGAAGGTCCCCTTAGTTACCGCATATCCAGGTAGATCCGCTTCTTTGAACCAGTATTTAAAATAATTGGGCATCGTCTTCGCATTCACAAATGGCGTCATATCAGCCAACAGGCCGTCGTTGGCATATTTCTGAGACGCAGTGCCAGATGCGATGAACAAGTCAGGGGCTTCGCCGCCAGCAAGCATGACGCTAATCTTGTTGTCATAGTCAGTCCCGGGTGCCATGTACTCGACGTTAAGGGTGACATTGAATTTCTCTTCGATCGTTTTCTTAACAAAATCGTCTTTAGGCAGCGTACTGCTTGCTTTTCCAGGTATGAACCATCTTAGCTGTAAATTCTCTTTCTTTGTCTCTGTAGCTTGCGGTGTCTGCGTTTGCCCAGTTGCATCCGCTTTTGGAGTGGCCTGCGGTTCCTTGGTGCTGGACGAACAACCGGCGATTACTACGGAGAGCGCCATCATACTTACCCCCGTAAGCTGTAAAGGCTTCCAATTAACTCGTTTCTTCAAAGTGCTGACCTCCTCTTAAAGTGAGTGATTCGAAAGAAGCGGATTCGCTTCCTCGGAATCTGCTCTAATCTTGCCATAAGAAAGCGCATACACAAACTGTACAATTGGAAATCGACTGTTCAGGTGGACTGTAATATACGAATTGGACTGTATTTTTTGGATGCAGTGAAGTTAAAGGACTTGTTTCAGGCGGTATTCCTTAGGTGTTGTTCCGAATTTTTTCTTAAACAAGCGGAAGAAATAACTTTGATTTGTGAACCCGACCATCTCCATGATCTGATTCACACTGTGCTCCTGGCGCTTGAGCAAGGATAACGTATGCTGCAGACGGACTTCTGTAATATACTCTGGTATGCCAACCCCATTTTTTTGTTTGAAGAGCTTGCTGATATGCGCGCTTGACAACCGAACCATAGTAGCTATTTCGGGCAAGCACAAATTCGGATCGGCATAACGGGTTAATACGATTTCCTGTACGGTATCTATTACAAGCTGATTGGTCGAATCTGCACTCGATTCATCCGTCTCCGAAGTTATATCGCTTAAAGTATCTCTAAAAAGACATTCAGCGTCATGCAGGGTAGCAATGCTGGCTAGTTGCGAGTACAGCTCGCGCGTATCGAAGGCAATCTGCTGAAGCCGGTTCGCGTTCATTTCCTCCACAACCTTATGAACTGTCGCGAGAAGATGGAACATCCCGAATAACATCTGCTCGTATTTCAAAGCATGCAACCCCCGGAACCATACCTCCAGACAGCCGTTGACGACTTCCCTGTGCCCAGACTTTAACCCCTCCGATATCCGCTTCTCCAGCTCGGGCGACGATAGGAATTGCTCGGAACGAAGATTGGCTTCCACATGCTCATGCGTGATTATAGACATACGACCCCTAATAATTCGATAGTTGGCATAATCGAGAAGCTGCTCATATCTGTTGCTAATATGTTGTACCTGTGCAGCGGTGGAACTGACTGTTACCGTCAAGGATAAGTTATAGTCCAGGCTTGCCATGGTCTGAATAGCCGTGATCCGTTGCATCAACCGGGTGTCTATAAGCGCATCGGGAGCAGTCAGAGTAATAATATCCACTAAACATCCATTTCCCATATCCATCAGCTCATGTTTATACTCATCAGACAGTACGGAATTCACGACATTGGAGATGATTTTGGGCTGCAAGGCTTGAGTCGAGTTAGAAAAAGCTGGATCATCAGGCTTCTTATAATCATCTGAGTGAAATCCGACAAGTAAAAAGGGCAGGTCCGTACTAATGTTGAGCTGATAGTGCCGAATGAGATCCTGAATCTCGTGCAGGGACATCGTTGCGCTTTCCAACATAATTTTTTTCGAGTAATACGTTCGCAGTATGCTGTTCTGATCATCTTGATTCCGGGACATCTGATGAACCTGATCAAGCGTGTGCTGGAAGGCAGTGGATAAATAAGCCCATTCGTCCTTGCGGGTTACGGCAGGATCGGTTGGGACATCTGTGACATTCGCACGAACTTTCCGCAGCAAAATTTCAACAGGGTGGTACAAACGGAACGTCAAGCCTGCAGAAGCGGTGAGAGCAAGCAGCAGAAACGCAGCTATAATATAGAAGGAGACGGCTTTCATCCGCAAAATATCATGAAACACTTGCTCATAAGGCTGCAAGCTAACGACTGTCCAGTCATATTTCTCAGACTTCATATAGGATACAATCTGTTTATTCGGTCCGCTTCCTTCTATGAATAGGTCGGCGCTTTTGTCAGATGTATTCATGGCTTGGAGCAAGGAGCTATACAAATCCCCGCCGCTCGACCAACTCTTGAGACTTGGATCATAGCTCTCGCCTGAGCTGCTCATGAGCAGCAATTGACTATCACCGTAGTTATTCAGGCTGTTAATGCCGTTCAACTGGGCGAACAGCCAGTCAGGATGAACATTAAGAATGAGCATCCCCTTCCGTTCGCCAGGAGGAAGTACTCTGTCGCTGAACATGGCGAAGGAGAAAAAATCAATTGGCTGGCGAACGCCTGATTTCTTGACGGCAGATACGGGAAGCAGCTTGAGCTTCGGAAGGGACGGTTGCTCCTCTATATAACGAGCGGTTAACAGGCTGCTGGTATCCGTCTGGCAGGCTTGGATAGCTGAAGGCGAATAGGAATAATAACAATGATGGAGCTCATTGAAAATGACAATAGAATGTAAGAAAGGCGCAGCTTTCATCACCTTCTCGAGACTCGGGATATGTTGGAATAAAGCATAAGTGTCACGCACATCGCCATATAAGAAATCGCTTACATACGAATCGTAATACGCAGCTATCGCAGTGGTTTTGAGCAATTCGTTCATCGAGTCCAAGCTATAGACGGTCTGCGCAAGCATCTTCTCACTGGCAGACTGTTGGATATTCAAGACCGTTCGTTCCGTATGAATATAGAGCGCAGCTGAAAGGGCTGACAGCAAAATGACGATGAGCAAAGTCACGGATAATAGAAGGCGGATGAGATACTTCCTTGATTTATATGGTGATTTGATTTTTTGCATATGAAACAACCCTCCCAAGAGCATCATACCACAAGGAGAGCCAAGGTTACCTTATTCTAGAGTAAGAAATAGCCCGTTGCAAAGTTACACGCAACCTATTCGCTTCTCTTCCCCAAGGCCTATGTCGTGAGGTGTGTTGCTCGGTTTCTTTTTGTTGACATATTTTCGCGGCTGCATAATAATAGGAGAATAGAGTTAATTGGAGCGCTCCCACAATAGGTGATGATTATGAAACACACGTTGGAATCGATTGCAGAATTAGCAGGAGTTTCAAGAGGAACAGTGTCCCGGGTAATCAACGATCAACCGGGAGTTAAACCGAAAGTGCGGGAGAAAGTGCTGGACATTATTGAACAGACCGGTTATGTTCCGCATCCGCAAGCAAGAAGTTTGGCAGGAGGCAAGACAGGTAATATAGGAGTTATGGTTTTTGGGCCGAAACCGGATTTCTTGACGCATCATATTTTTTACGAGGCGCTTCAAGGTATTCAAGAACGCTCTGTAGCGAATGCCTATGACCTGCTTTTATTCGCTAACCGCAGCGACTCGGACCAGGAATATTGGAAGCGGGTCGCAACGATGCGGAAGGTGGACGGTCTAATCATCATGGGGGAACATATTCAACAGGAATATTTGCTCTATTACCGGCAACAGAAAATTCCTTATGTTCTTATCGGCAAAAGGAACTTTGATCCATTACCGCTTGCTTGCGTTACATCCAATTACCGCAGCGGGGCTTATCAGGCGACGAATCATCTGCTGGAGCGAGGAAGACGCCGGATCGTATACATCCAGGGACTTACGGATACTTATCATGAGAACGAGAGATTTGCCGGGTACTGTCAAGCACTGCTGGAAGCTGGAATCGAGCTTAACCCCTCCTTGGTTATCGTTGGCAGAGCCGATCAGGAAGCAGCACGCGGCCAGATGAAGCAATTGTTGGAAAGAAATGTTCCATTCGATGCTGTGTTTGCTGCCAATGATTTGATGGCTTTCGGCGCTTTGGAATCGCTCTTCGAACGGGATTATCGAGTCCCGCAGGACGTATCGGTAATCGGATATGATGACATCCAGTCGGCCGCTTATTTCTCCCCGCCATTAACCACGGTGAGACAAGATAAGAAAAGACTTGGACAGGAAGCAGTCGGACTTTTGCTGGATATTTTTCGCGGTAATCTCGATGAGAATGAATCCAAGGATATTATTATTGATAGCGAGTTGGTTATACGAGGAACTACGTAGCAGTACGGCAGATAGGGAATGCGGACATGGTGGAAATCAACTCGTCCGTTTTTTGCCAAAACTGGGAGCGCTCCAAAAATGGAAAGGAATGAAACTGACTGTTGAATAGATTAATGAAGGAATATGATGTAGCCGTTCTCGGCGGGGGACCGGCAGGTATTACGGCTGCCATAAGCGCAGCGAGAAACGGAGCCAAGACGATCCTTATAGAGCGTTACGGATTTCTTGGGGGTATGTCTACGGCAGCGATGGTATACCCGTGGATGACCTTTCATTCTGCATCCGGTGAACAAGTCATTCAGGGAATCGCGCAAGAGATTGTGGATCGATTGATAGCTCGCGGCGCATCACCCGGTCACTTGAGGGATACAATCGGATTTGTTCACACCCTGACGCCCTATCATCCCGAGGTGTACAAAGTGTTGGCTTGCGACATGCTTGAGGAAGCGGGGGTAGAGATCCTGCTGCACACCGTGGCTATAGATGTCCAAACAGAGAGAGATCGCATTAGCGGGATTACCCTATATAACAAAAGCGGTGTAACGGCACTCCAAGCTAAAGTATATATCGACGCAACTGGAGACGGTGATATCGCTTATATGGCAGGCGCTCCTTGGGAGAAGGGGAATGTTGAAGGAAAAGTACAGCCGATGACAATGAAATTTCGCATGAGGGGCGTCGACCTGAATAAGGTCAAGCGCTATATGCAGCACAATCCTTCGAATTTCTACGAGAAATCGCTGATTTCAGAACTGGATCTCTTACCTCTCACGGGAGTTATGGGCTTTTATAGTCAATGGAAGGCGGCCGACCTCCCGATTCAGCGTGATGGTCTTCTGTTCTTCAGCGGGCCGAATGAGGATGAGGTCCTTGTGAACGTGTCCCGAGTGTCTGGAATGGACCCGACGAATATCGAGGATTTGACTAAGGGAGAGATCGAAGGGCGTAAGCAAGTTCTGCTATTGGAAGCCTTCTTGCAAAAGTCCATTCCCGGATTTGAGGAAGCTAGTGTTTCAGCTGTTGGCACTCAGATTGGAGTGAGGGAAACGAGGCGGATTGTCGGAAAATATGTGCTGAATGGCACCGATGTACTCGATGGAAGAAGATTCGATGACGTCATTGCGCGAAGCGGGTATCCGATTGACATTCATAACCCGGAAGGCCGTGGCATCACCGCTAATTTCATTCGGGAAGGCGGCGCGTACGATATTCCCTATCGCAGTATAGTTCCATTGAACACGCCGAATTTGTTGCTCGCCGGAAGATGTATTTCAACAACGCATGAGGCTCAGGCTACGACACGGTTGACACCTAGCTGTATGGCGATTGGTCAGGCAGCAGGTGCTGCGGCAGCATTAGCCGTACTGTACAGCTGCGATGTGGAAGATGTTCCGATCCTTGAATTGCAGAAACGGTTAATCGAAGGAAAGGCTGAACTAGGTTACGTGGGAGGAACGGTTATTCATGGCTAAACTCACAATTCTGAGCAAACAGCATCCTGTACTTTCGTTTGCAGGTGAGGAATGGAGCAGGCTGCTGGAAATATCGGGCATGAACCTGGCTAAGACGCTAGATGAGGTATGGATCGGGACGTGGGAGGAACTGAAGCTCCTACAGCCAGAGTTACTAGAAGAAAATGATGGCTTCGAATGGAGAGACTCAGGCTTTTCGGATGAATTCGTCCTTCTTGAGATGGAGAGCAAGCTTATTCTATCCGGCAAATCAGAGCGAGCAGCACTGTACGCCGTTTACCAATATGCCCAGGAGGAGTGGGGGCTGCATGCCATCTACCCAGGGGCAGCACAAACGTTTTCCGAAGTCAGCAAGAATTCTGTGAGCGCTCCAAAATCTGCTTCAGTACGAATTCAGTGGTATGCACCGCGAATGGAGCGAAGGGGCTTTGTATTCGAAACGATCAACGACCCTCCTTACTTGATCCAAATGCTGGACTGGTTTGCGCATAACAAGATCAATGAAGTCTTCTTTACTTTTTCCTTATGGGATCAAGTAGGTGCGGTGATAGCCTCGGATATTATAAAGCGCGGGATCAGCGTCACACTCGGCGGTCACAGCATGAAGTTTTTCTTGAACAAAGTAGAAGATCGCATCCCGAGTACGGTAGCAGATCACCCGTATACGGCAAAAGCACAATTAAACTTTCGTGATAGCGAATGGCAAGCACCGATGCTGCAGGACATAGCTGAATATTGCAGCAGGGTACCCAATTTGACCAGGATTTCGCTGTGGCCAGAAGACATAGCAGACCGGCAAACGGAAGACTTCCTTCCCCTGTACTTGCAATTTACGGAGCGACTGAAAGCGATCCTGCTTGAGAATGGTGTTGACATTGCCGTAGAGCATATCGCCTACAATGCGGGGTTAGCATGGAACATGCTCGAGGTTGGCGATATGGAGTCTTCTAAGGATCTGGATACTCTTTATGCCTTCTGGGGCAGGGATTATCGGTATGGCTATGGTGATAGTCCGCATGAAAGTGATTATAGGGCCAAAGAAGCGCTGGAGAATTGGACACGCGAACTCGAACGTACACAACGCAAGCTGACGATATTCGAATATTACAGTGATCATTACATGCTTTCCAACTTATTTCCATTTCTATCCCGGCGCATCATGCAGGATGCTGCGTATTACGAGAGCCTGAACCTGCTCGGAATGGTCAATCTTGTCGTTCCATATAGAGGCCCGGATCCCTATCCGTGGAAATGGGTGCATGGATTTAACAGCTATGTATTCTGTAGGGCTTTGTGGAGTGACAATCTTGAAGAGATCCTGAACGATTATTACGCTTTTTATCCAGATAACGAGAGAGCGGCAGTTCAAGCTTTGTTCGAAGTGATTGAAGCCAAAGTGGCAGTCATGACGTCCTGGAATGTCCCTTTATTCCCTGCGAGAGCAGTCGATCCTGAGAAAGCTATAGCAAGTATGGAGCAAAAGGAGACGATTCTTGCTGCTTTGGCGGATATCAGAAAAAGCATTCAAGCTGTTTTACAGCAGCAATCAGAACTTACTCCGGCTAGTAAGCCTTACCAGTATGCACAACACATCATCGAGTACTCAGAAATTCTATATCAACGTTGGCTTGAACAATGAGCGGTCGGAAGCGGATATAGTCTGTTAAGGAGGTGAACTCATTCATCCGCTTCTGTCGTTATGACAAGGTACATATCCAACGAACAGTTGTATACGTTTTCTTGATCGCATTTGTTCTGAAGAATAAATATAAACATTTAATTGAGGTGATCCGAATGAAGAGAATGTTTTCTAAGCGTCTGTCCGCCATCATACTTTGTGTTTCACTGGTTTTAGGGATGCTTCCCATGTATGCGGTTTCAGTTTCAGCGGCAAGTGATGTAAATACGGAAATAGTGAATCCAAATTTTGATATGGATCTAGTAGGTGGAACAATTCCGGGATGGAGTCTTGTAACAAATACAGCAGGATTAATTGAGAAAAGTACTAATAGAGCTCGCACCGGCTCGAGAAGCCTACATTTCGTAGATTCATCCATTGATACGAATTTGCAAGTGATTAGCAATGCGGTTCCTGTAACAGCTGAAGAGTCGTACATTGCTACAGCATTTGTAAATGTCGTAAGCCAATCCGCTAATATTGGTTTCGAAGTTCATTTTTATAATAGTAGTGGTACTGAACTCAGTGGAACTGCAAAGTCTAAACTTTTCTCGGCATCGATACTGGGTACGAATAAATGGACTGGACTCCAACTGGACTCCCCCTTCAAAGTTCCAGTTGGGGCTACCAGTGCCAAGATTTTATTTAATTCGGGGAAACCTAGTCTAACAGAAGCGTATTTCGATGATGTATCTATCCAATCGACGACAAACCCTAGCCAAGACCCCATACTACCCCTGAATCCAGGGTTTGAAATGGACTTGGTAGGTGGCAGTTTCCCAGGCTGGAGCAAGGATCCGACAACGGCAGGATTAATAGAGCTCAGTGCTGCAGTAGCAAAAAGTGGTTCGAAAAGCCTTCATCTTCACGATACTGACAATCTAGCATCGTCTTCAGGGTTGCGTGCGTTAAGTGATAAAATAGCGGTCATTCCGGGAAAAACATACACTGTCACTGCATCTGTATACGTCGTACAGCAAACAGCAGGCATTGTCCACGAGGTTCAATATTATGATGGAAATCATGTTGAGCTCACACCGCGACAACAAGTGCTAAATAATACTCTGACAATGAATACTTGGAATGAAATAAGGAATGTCTCAGTTGCTCCAGCTACAGCAGCTTATGCGAGAATCGGGTTTTATTCAGATAAAGAAAGTTTGACGGATGCATACTTTGACAATGTAACCATGGAAATTGATTCAACCCCGACCCCAAATCCTACCCCGACACCGGTCGAGAACTTGGGATTTGAAATGGACCTGACCGATGGGAAAATTCCAGGTTGGAGTCTTGTTCCAACTACGGAAGGCCTGTTAGAGCTAAGTACGGATAAATTTCACAGCGGCTCGAGAAGCCTTCATTTCAAAGATAACTCTTCGAAGAAACTGCAAGTGATGAGCGATGTGATTCCTGTCATTGCTAACACTTCGTACATTGCGAAAGCCTTCGTAAATGTCGTAACTCAGTCCCATAAAATTGGTTACGAAGTTCATTACTATAATGATCAAGGAGCTAAAGTTGGCGCTGCAACGGCCATCAACTTCTCAGCCACAGACTTAGGTACAAATAAATGGACTGAGATCAAAGTGCCCTTTACGGTGCCGGTGGGGATAACCAACGTCAAACTTTATTTTATTTCGGGGGATGTTAGTCTGACAGAAGCTTACTTTGATGATGCTTCTATTTCATTGGATACACCTGTTACCCCGCCGGATGACGTGGCAAACGATATACTGAACCCAGGATTTGAGAAGCCCTTGGAGGCTGGCAATATTCCGGACTGGAAACTAGACCCTGCTACAACGGGATTACTGGAGCTTAGCACGGCCAGATCCAACACGGGAACGAATAGCCTTCATTTACAGGACAGTGACAACACGAAAGGATTGCGAATATTTAGCAACAAGTTTGCAATCGTTCCCGGCAGGTCATACATTGCAAAAGCACTTGTAAATGTCGTTCAGCAATCCCATAATATCGTTTACGAAACCTATTATTACAATGATCAGAATGTTCAAGTCGGCGTCAAGCTGGAATTGTTCGGAGCATTAGCCTTAGGTAAAAACACATGGACTGAGATGAGGGTGGTTTCTGATGCTCCAGCCGATGCAGCCTATGCAAAAGTTGCTTTCTTTTCTGGGGGAGTTAGTTTGACAGAAGCGTATTTTGATGATGTTTCAGTAGAGCTCGTACCAGTTGAGGTGCCATTAGATCGTCAATATGCAGCGCCAGTTGATCTCGGCCCGATGGTGAGTGTGAACTTGGGCCAGGCAGGAGCGATTCAGACAAACTCTCTGGGTGAGAACGAAATCTATTTTCATTCCAATGGTTTGCCTGGAACGTTCGTGGTCTTGAATGCTGAAACAGGGGCTAGGAAATTTTCCGAGGTTATTCCAAATACAGAAGCATTATGGGCCATGACCATAGGGCCTGACAAAAACGTTTATTTTGCAGGAACCGGTGATGGGAAATTGTATCGTTATTTACCTGAACTTAAGAAAGTAGAGCTTCTTGGTGTCAACCCTTCCGATAGATGGGTGTGGGACCTTGAGGCGACTGCTGAAGGTAAAATATATGGTGGAACGTACAATAATGAACAAGAGTACGGTAAAGTTTTCGAATATGATATAGCAACAAATACGTTTCGAGATTATGGAGTTATTATGCAAGGCCAGGATTATGTCCGGGGAATCGGTGTAGACGATGAGTATATATATGCCGGTCTCGGGTCGGTGAAACATTTGTTTAAAATCAACCGTGTAACTGGGGAAAAAACAGAAATTAATGTCCCGGGTTATACAGGAACGCCTGAGATCATGACAGATGTGTTCGTAGTCCAGAATAAACTGTTTGTCTCGGTAAGCACGGTCAATATGGTAGTTATGAATAAAGATACTTACGAGATCGAAGGTACTTTCCAGTATAATGCCATGATCTCTAAGCCGTATCCGGCGAATCCTAATCTTGTTTTCTACAAGAATGGCACCCAATTTTATCAATATGATATCAGTACGAAACAATCTACAGAAATTGCTATTCCTTTCCCGATGCCTGATACAGGCCGTGTGAAGGATATGGAATGGATTAAGATGAACAGCGGAGTAAAAGCAGGGAAAACCGTGTTGTCTATGGTGACTCAGTACGGGGAGTACATTCTTTATGATCCTGCTGACAACTGGCTGTCGTTTATTGAGCTCCAAATTTCTCCGCAGCCGGTACGGATTCAATCCCTTGAGACAGGGCCAATGGACGGCAGATTATATCTAGGTGGATACCAGCGTGGAATGAGCATTTATAATCCTGTTACTAACCATATCGATGTGAATATTTCTTCATTCGCTCAACCAGAAGGTATTGGATTCTTGAATGAGCATGTGTATTACGGAACTTATGTGGGTGCTATCATGTACCGCTTTGATCCTAAGCAAGCAGCATCATTAAACGTTAATCCGAAATTAGTTTATGACATTAAGCACCAAGACAGACCGTTCGCCATCACTTCCGGAGATAACAAGCTATTCGTAGGCACCGTTCCTGACTATGGCTTATTGGGTGGATCATTAGCTATCTATGACGAAGCTACGGACGTATGGAAGCAGTTCGATCAAGTTGTACAAGATCAGAGTATCATTAGTCTTGCATACAAAAATGGGCTGTTATATGGAGGCACGTCCGTTTGGGGTGGTTTAGGCTCTGTCCCATCCGCAACGCAAGCTAAGATCTTTGTTTGGGACGTTGCGAAAGGACAGAAGGTAGAAGAATTCACACTAGAGATTCCTGGTATCGATGAAGCGCCAAGAATGATAGGGGAGCTTTCCTTCGGACCGGATGGACATTTATGGGGTGCAGTAGATGGCACGATCTTCGCCATGGATGTTACTACCAAACAGATTGTGAAAAGCAAAGTGATTCGTCCAAGTCTATATAACACCAGCAAATGGAAGCCGTATATTCTAAAATGGGGTCCGGATGGTATGCTGTATACTACCTTGTCCCGTAAATTGATCGCGATTGATCCTGAGACACTTTCATACAAAATTCTTGCGGATACTTTCATCAATGACATGACGATTGGAATAGACGGCAGCATTTATTATGCTCCTGAAGCAGGTACCAAATTGTCTCGGATTGCAGTGCCGGAGACAGATGCTACTTTGTCTTCGATAAGTATAAAAGGTGAAGCATTAGAAGGCTTCTCTCCAGGTGTATTGGAATATACGAGCCGACCAGCGCCAGAGGCAATTGTAGAAGCTGTCGCTACACAAGCAGGGGCAACCGTGACAACAGCCGTATATGCAAAGGAGAAATATACGATCATTCGCGTAACGGGTACAGATGGCAAATCAACGTTGGAATACAAGATTAATTGGAAGGCTGGGAATCCAACAGACACGGTAAACCCAGATCCTGTTATTCCGACAGTACCGGCAAATCCGAAGGATCCTGACACGCAAAGTGTGAATGAAGCAAGCTTGCGTAAAAATGAGCAGGGTGTGGTATCGGTTCCGATCGAGAAGGGGAAAACCTCCGTATTGCTTCCGATCAACGCGGCTAATATCGTAGGTGAGCAATCGATCGTCTTGACTAATGAGGAAGTGACGGTTGATCTTGCTCCTGAAGTGTTGAAGCAATTATTCAATCTGGCTTCAGCTGGAGAGTTGAAGGACGCGGAGATTAAATTCTCCTTCGAGAAAGTGTCGGGTGCTGCCAGAAAGGAAATGCTGGATCAAGCCAAAACCAATCTGACAGCGGATATCAACGAGGCTGGAGAGGTGTTTGAGTTCAATCTATCGATTGTAAGCAAAGACGGAAAATCACTCAAGCTTACAACCTTCGACAAGCCGATCAAATTGACATTGAAAGTCAACCAAAGCTCCAACCAGAATTTAGCAGGCATTTATTATATAGCCAATGACGGGACACTTGAGTATGTAGGCGGAAAATTAGAAAACGGCTCAATTACAGCCGATATTCAACATTTTAGCAAGTATGCCGTACTAGAAGTGAATAAATCCTTCACGGATGTTCCGACGAGTCACTGGGCTGCTAATGTGATTAAGAGTATGGCGGCGAAGCTGATCGCAAAGGGCGTGAACGATACAGAGTTTGCTCCTGAAAAGAGTGTAACTCGAGCAGAGTTCGCATCTTTGATAGTCCGCGCACTAGGACTTGAGTCGAAGGGAACAAGCCAATTTACAGACGTAGAAGCGGGTACTTGGTATACTTCAGCTGTAGCAGCAGCATATGAAGCAGGAATCGTTACTGGAATGAGTGAAACCCTGTTTGCTCCGAATCACACGATTACGAGAGAACAGATGGCTGTAATGCTGCTTCGCGCTTATGAATTCCAGCAGGGAAGCAAATCAGAAGCATCGCAGGCAGGACCATTTGCTGATCAAGCAAGCATCAGTTCGTGGGCAAGCGCCTCGGTAAACACTGCATTCAAGTTGAGCCTGGTAAGTGGCCGTGGGAATGATCGGTTCATACCGCAAGGAGAACTGACTCGTGCCGAAGCGATCCAAGCGATTGCAAATATGATGAACAAATAATTGAAAGTGTGAAGAACAAGAATATTACACTATACTGCCTCACTCGTGTTTGTAACGGGTGGGGCAGCTTTTTTTTCACCGTGAGTAGGGCGAGCCAATGCTTCCTTATCCTGAGAATAAGAAAAACCTCTGAAGGAATCACTCCAGAGGTCCTTGGCGAATGAATTCAGTTAGATGTCCGGAAGTTCATAAAGATGACGAATTACGTCCTGCCTTCTTGCGGACCTAGCTCCAAAGCGGAAAATCCGCTTTACGGCCGACGCGACGAAGCCCGCCCTTGCTCCAAAGCGGAAAATCCGCTTTACGGCCGGCGAAACGAAGCCCCGCCTAGCTCCAAAGCGGAAAATCCGCTTTAGAGCCCGCGAAACGAAGCCCCGGCCTGGCTCCAAAGCGGAAAATCCGCTTTAGAGCCGGCGCGACGAAGCCCGTCCTTGCTCCAAAGCGGAAAATCCGCTTTAGAGCCGGCGAAACGAAGCCCTGCCTTGCTCTAAAGCGGAAAACCCGCTTTAGAGCCGGCGAAACGAAGCCCGTCCTAGCTCCAAAGCGGAAAATCCGCTTTACAGCCGGCGAAACATCGCCTCAGCCAGCCACAACGGCGTCTCACACTTTGAACCTAATAATCGCTTCCTGCAAATCCTCCGCCATCTTCGCCAGCGCATTCGACGAAGCCGACACTTCCTGCATAGAGGCCGTTTGCTCCTCGGTCGCTGCAGCTATGTGCTGCGTGCTGTCGGCTGACTTCTCCGATAACTGCGCTATTTGCTGGATCGAGTGGAGCATGAGCTGAGCTTCGCTGCTGAGCTGCTGCACGACGGCCGATACCTCCTGAGCTTGGCTCGATATGCTGGTGACCCGCGCCGTAATATCGCGGAACGAGGCTCCGGCGTCATGCACGACTGCGATTCCCTCCGTCACAGCGGTGGAGCCCTCTTGCGTGGCTTCAATCGCTTTCTCGGTGTACAGCTTCATCTCGCCAAGCAGCTCGCTTATTTGCTCAGCCGATACGCTGGATTGCTCGGCTAGCTTGCGAACCTCTGTGGCGACAACAGCGAATCCCTTGCCCTGCTCCCCGGCGCGTGCAGCTTCAATACCTGCATTCAGCGCGAGTATCTTTGTCTGAAGGGCAATGGTCGTAATGATTTTGACAATACCGTCAATCTCAGTGGATTTTTCACCTAAGAGATGGACCGTGCTCGTTGCGGCAGCTGTTTTGTCCTGAATGACATTCATCTGGCGGAATGTATCCTCGATTAGCTTGTTGCCGACAATCGCTTTCTCGGAGGCCAGATTGGATTCGGAAGCAACCGTCATGATGCTCGCTGATATTTGCTCCACTCCTCTGGTCATTTCATCCGAAGCCTTGGATGCCTGGACCGAGCTCCTTGCTTGTTGATCCGTACCGGCGGCGATATCCTGAATGGAAGTAGAGATGGCCTCGGAAGACAGACTTGTCTGTTCTGCACTGGCCATCAGCTGCTCCGAAGTGGATGCTACATGATGAGCATTCATCGAGACTTGGGACAGGACGCTTCTTAGCTCCTGAACCATATGATTGAAATCTTGAACAAGGTTACCAATCTCATCATTACGTGTAAAAACGAGTGGTTCAACCGTGAAGTCTCCCTTTGCGATCCTATTCACTCGACTGGCTAGTTTTACGATCGGCCTGGAGATCTGGATGGAGATGATGATGGCGAGACTGACCATAAATATGATGGCCAAGGCAGATAGTCGGATCAACCTCTTCGTACTTTTTTCCGCCATTTGAGAAGCTTCGGCTGTGACGGAGTTTACGGCTTCATCGGTGATAATAATGAGCTTGTCCAGACTATTAACCGCAGTAGTGAAAAAGGGATGAATTTGCATTAATGCTGGAAGTGTAGTCGATTGTGGTTGTCCTGCAATGGATAGGAGACTCAGATTGGGAACACCTGCGATATATTGATCGAAGCTGCTGGAAAAGATCGCAAATTCAGCACGAGCTGCATCATTCACGATAAGCGCTTCATATTCCTTGCGTTGGTTCTTAAGATCGACTAGCAATCCTTCTAACTCTCCATTTAACCGCTCTCGTTCTTTGGCGTTCGTCTCGATTATGATCCGTAATAAAAGTCTTTCAGAATCCTGGATATCCCCGTGCATGCTGCCAATGGCAGCGATGCTTGGAGCGTAAAGATTGTCGATGTCGTGAGAAATGACATCGAATTTGTTCATGTTGGAAACGGCAACCCAGCTAATAACTAATAGCAGGATTAAAGGGATGGCGAATCCGACTGCAAGTCTTGCGCTAATTGTTAGTCTGAGTTTGGATTTCATTATGTATGGCCCCTCATTTTTAAGTTTGATTCAACTATCATTCGACAACATTCAACAATAATCCTTCACGACTTTTGACCTATGCAAAACTTCGCTAAATGTATTTTATTGGAATTCAATCACTCCATTCTATTGGAAGGTGTAGTACAATAAAGAAGCTTATAAGTGTAAAGGGAGTGGTCTTATACATAGTCCTGGTCGTAGCATACTGAGTCGTTGTGCAGAGGTTATCGGTAAAATTGCGCTTGTCATTCTAGTTGCCTTCGTGATCACGATTGTTCTCATGATTCCCGTAATCCTTCTTACCGTGTATGAATTATCCAAGCATGCAGCATTTGCCGATTGGGATGCAGGTACACTTTTAAGTCAAATATGGTCCGATCCCACCTTTTTCTATGGCTCGACTATTGCGCAGGCAATAGGATTCATCGCTGCTTCTGTCCTTGTATATAGATGGTTTGAACGTAAACGAGATCCTCGCTGGGGGATGGGATGGAGAAGTACAACGGGCACAAGCTGGCTCCAGGATATAGGCAAAGGGTTGGCGCTTGGGACGGTTCTGATTGCAGTAGTTGCTCTCGTGATGAGCTTGTCTGGTGTCATTCATCTCAGGACTGTGCCTGCAGGCTCTATTAGTTGGACCGAGCTTGGCGGGTATATCGTATTCATGGCCATCATTTGTCTTAATGAAGAAGTATTGATACGCGGGTATACGCAAGGATTGCTTCGTTACCGCTTCGGGGTCTGGCCTGCCATTATGGGTTCCTCGCTATTATTTGGACTTATGCATGGGCTGAATCCTGGCGCGCTCGATCACCCGTTACCCTTAATAAATGCAGCACTCGCAGGTGTATTGCTGGCTGTGTGCCGTGAAACATCCGGAGCACTTTGGCTGCCATTCGGCGTGCACTTGTCTTGGAATTACGTGCAGGGCAGCATTCTCGGCTTCGAAGTGTCGGGAACAACCGTCCCCTCATTGTTGATGCTGGAGCGATCTGGTGATTCGTTGCTTCATGGAGGTTCATTTGGCGCGGAAGGCAGTATTCTCACATTGATCGTGATGCTGATCGCTTCGGCAGCAGTCTGGCACCTATCAGCGAAGCAAGCCAAGAGGATAACAGACTAGTGCATTAGAAAGCCTTTTCCAGTGAATGCTAATCTTTAGAATCCTAAGAAGACTTATTGATGCTTATGGAGGATTTTGAAGGAGAGCTGGGATGGGTTGGGTAATATTCGTACTTGTACTATTTATTTTACAAATAGCTGCTATTCTAGTGGCCGAGTTTCGCAATCCGTCAAAATCTGTTGCATGGCTGATGGTGCTGTTTATTTTGCCGTTTATTGGTTTCGTTGTGTATTATTTCATGGCAAAAGAATATCGGCAGCGCAAAATAATCGGAAGGAAGCATCCTAGTCGGCAGCGCACAAGCAGGAATGTATCGAATGCCCCTACGCTGCTAGTTCCTGATGAAAATCACCCCGATGCATGCAATGTGTTCAAGGAAACACGGTTAATGGGATTGCTTCGCAACATACCGGAGTCACCGATCCGATCAGGTAATCAAGTGGCTGTATATAACGATGCCGCAAGCACTTATGCTGCCTTGTTCCAAGCGATCGATCAGGCGGAACAATTTGTTTATCTAGAATCCTATATTGTTAGGGACGATAACGTTGGGAAGCTTCTGCAGCAAGCCTTAATCCGCAAAGCTAGCGAGGGTGTTACTGTACGATTGATAGTGGACGGGCTAGGAAGTTATCAGTTAAGCAAAAGCTATTATCAGGAGCTTCGAGACGGGGGAGTTCAGGTATTCCCCTTCTTGCCTCCGCTGCTTGCTTTTTTTGACAAGCGGCTGAACTATAGGAATCATCGTAAAATTGCCGTGATTGATGGGCAGGTTGGCTATGTAGGCGGAATTAATATCGGTGACGAGTACCTAGGCGAAGACCCGAAGCTTGGCTACTGGCGGGATACGCATCTGGAGGTTCGCGGACCATGTGTGTATGACTTGCAGCGTACGTTTGCCGTTGATTGGGCATTTGTGAGTGGGACACCTCTAATGGAGGTGGAGCCGTACACTCCTCAAGAAGTTACTTCAGCTGGAACGGCTTCTGAGCATATGCAGATCATTACGAGCGGCCCGGATGAACCGTGGGATGCGGTTCAGGAGGTTTTCTTCACCGTGATGGCAGCTGCCAAGAATCGGATTTACATCACGACCCCCTATTTCATCCCCGATCCCGGCATCGCGATTGCGCTTAAGACAGCGGCACTAAGCGGACTCGATGTTAGAATTATTTTGCCCTTTGTATCGGATTCCAAGATTGTGCATTGGGCGTCTCTGTCTTATTTAAAAGATTTTTTGCTGGCAGGTGTGCGTTGTTATCAGTACCGAAAAGGCTTCGTCCATGCCAAGACTGTAATTATCGACGACATGGTAGGTACAGTAGGGACAGCGAATATGGATATGCGCAGTTTTTTCAGCAACTTTGAGATTATGGCTGTGCTGTACGAATATGACAGTATCGAGAGATTAGAAAAGGATTTCGAACAAGATTTACTAGATAGCATAGAAATCGACCCGCAACAGTTCTTGAATCGCTCCAGGTTCATACGTGGACGTGAAGTTATAGCACGTGTCTTGTCGCCGTTGTTCTGATGGGAAGGGAAAATGTAGGAAGCTGTCGAATACAATTGGGTAGAAGTAACTATCTAAGCGTAAAAGAGGCGACCTAATGATCCGGCTATCCGCAACAAGGCAGAAGCAGCTCGAGTATATCGGACTGACTGAGCAGGATTTGCACCTGCTTGCCAGCAAGAGGGCACAGTTCGAACAAATTGTTAACGTGCTTGTAGATGAGTTATATGATCGTATAACGAAGCAGCCTGAGCTTACTGCCCTAATTCAGAAGCACAGCACACTCGAGCGATTGAAAGAAACACAGCGTTGGTATTTCTTGTCCATGGCATCCGGGACGATCGATGAAGCTTTTATCGAGAAACGTCTATTTATCGGCCATATCCACTCTCGAATAGGATTAACCACCAACTGGTATTTAGGTACATATATGCTGTACTTGGACTTAGCTGTGGCCCATTTCAAAAAGGTTCTTCCTGAGGAATGGCTCCAAATCACACATGCTCTATCCAAGATGTTCAATCTGGATTCGACACTTGTACTAGAAGCATATGAGCAGCAGGAAAAGGCCAAGATTGAGAAGCTGGTGGATGAACAGGATAATCTCCTTAAGGGGATTAACAATGCCGTACAGGAGTTGGCTTCGATGATGGTGCAGCTTAGCAGCAGCAGTCAAGCTGTCGCCGAAACAGCCTTACATACAGCAGAATCCCAAGATCACGCCCACCAGATGGTGAATAGCTTGTCGAATGAGATTGAAGAGATCTACACGATGGGCAGTATGATGCAGGAAATTTCGGACCAGACGCATCTGCTCGGTCTGAATGCTGCGATTGAAGCCGCTAGAGCCGGGGAGCAGGGACGGGGCTTCAATGTTGTGGCCAATGAGGTGAGGAAGCTAGCCTCACGCTCAAAGGAGTCGCTTGAACTAGTCGAGGAGAAGCTGGAAGGCATCACGAAAGTGCTCAAGCAGGTGATGTCCGAGTCCCAGCAAACTTCAATCAACGCACGCACACAAGCGGCCAGCTCGCAGGAGTTGACCGCATTCGTGCAGATGATTGAGAAAGTTACGCTGGAGCTCGAGGATTTGAAGAAGAACGTTTAAGATTATTGAACAAAAGACAATACATGCTCCAAGCTTTGCACGGGGACCTTCGAGAGGAGGTCTCCTTTCTTTTGCAGACGTTCCCCGATATTCAGCAGATGGAAGTCTCGAGGATCCACTCCCAATTCGACCTCGCTCCATTCAAGCGGAGTCGACACGGAAGCTGCGGTGCGAGCACGCGGTGTATAAGGTGCAGACAAAGTCTTGCCGTACCAATGCTGCAAGTAATCAATGTAGATCAAATCCCCACGATTCTTCTTCAATCGCTCTATCGTGAACAGCTTTGGATAAGTCTGTGTCATGTAGACGCCGATGAAATGACCGATTTTCCTGACCTGATCAAATGTATATCCCCGCTCAATCGGAATGAAGAGCTGTACTCCAGTTGCACCGGAGGTCTTCGGCACACTGCGGATCCCCATTTTATCGAGCGCTTCCCCGATCAACTGAACGGCATGCATGATGCGGGGTTCATGGTCTAGTGATGGATCGATGTCAATGACCCACTCTGCAGGCAGCATATCGTCCACATAATGGAAAGAGGAATGGAACTCCAGACAAGCCAGATTGCCGAGCCACAATAGAGTAGGCACCGAGTCTAGTACCACATATTGAATATTCTCCATGATTGCAGTTCGGACATAGGGAGGAATAGGTTCGGGACTATTTTTCTGATAAAAAGATTTGTTATGAATGCCATTAGGGAAGCGGATCGTGGTCAAATAGCGGTTGGAGCAATACTTAAGCAGGTAGGGAGCAAGCTCCAGCAGCTTCTCCAAATACATCACCTTCGTGATGTTCTTCTCCGGCCACAGTACTTTATCTGGATTAGAGATCGTAATCTCGTGACCGTCAACGGTAACGGTTCCTTTGTTATGCGCAGAATTCGCCATCCTACGATTCACCTCATTTACTTATTAGCTTGTCAATAATCTAAACTTCATATACCTTATGTAACCATGTTGCTTGGAAGTTCCTACACCTCATACTCTTTTTTAAGAAAAAATTCAGAATTCCCCTCACTTTTTCAGAAGAAGTTTGAGATAGGATGGATAAGTGCGTCGCATCACATAGAGAAAAGGTGTGTATTTGTTATGAATCCAACAATCCGAAGGTACATCCCGTTATTGTGGATGCTATCCATTCCAATCTTGAACATCTTTTATAGCCTCCTCAATAAGGCAGGTCCTGACGTCCGCAGTCTGATGACCGACCTCGATCAGGTCATTCCGTTTATTCCGGCTTTTATTATTCCTTATGTCATTTGGTATCCCTTTATTGCGGTTTCCTTGTTCATTTTCTTTATGAAGGATAGACGGACCTACTATAGAGCGCTCATTACTTTGTGTATCGGCCTTATAGCTTGTTATGGGGTATATGCGGTTTTTCAAACGACAGTTCCAAGACCGGCTTTACCCGAAAAAGGGTGGCTGGTCGATATAGTCCGATTCATTTATGCCAATGATCAGCCTTTTAATTGTTTTCCGAGTATTCATGTTCTCACTTGTTATATTATGATAAAGGGCTTACGGATTCAGCACACACTTCCTGCTTGGCTGCGGCATGGTCTGATAGTGATCTCTTGGAGCATTATTGCTTCAACAGTATTCGTCAAACAGCATGTTTTGCTGGATGCAGCCGGTGCGGTTTTACTGGTGGAGCTGTTGTTCGCAGGTACGCAGCTGTTGGTTCCTCTAAGGACGAAGTCTGAATCCAAACAAATGGCTATGGAGTGAGAAGCTAGAGTCGGGAAGGTGGGGAAATTCGGGGTTCAAACCTGTCATACCTTTCGAGCCGATTCGATAGAAGCAGATGATGTCCGGTACTAGTCGGACTGCCTGGATCAAACAATAAGCTCCCTGCTGCTCGATTTGTACGATGGGCAGGGAGCCTTTATATATTGTCCATGCGGGTTATGATCCCGTACTGGTCTTCTTCGCTCTTGGTTTGGTTTGGCGTTTGGCCGGCTTGGCTGCTTCATCGCCAGTACCGCCGGCAGCTGGGTTAGCGCCGCTAGGCTTTACGGCTTCCAAGCTAGCTTGCAGCGCAGCCATCAAGTCGATCACATTGGTGGTCGGTTGGTCTGGGGCGATACGGATTTCTTCGCCAGCTACCTTTTGTTCGATGAGATGCATCACTTTGTCACGATAGTCGTCCTTGTATTGCTCGGGATTGAATGGAGTGGATAGCTGCTCAATTAACATTTTGGCCATCGTAAGCTCTTTCTCATTCACAGAAGGATTCTCAGGTAAGTTAGGCACTTGCTTGACCGAACGTATCTCATCTGGATAAAAAATCGTCTCCATGATAATACAATCCTCCATCACCCGAATAGCGGCCAGGCTGCTTTTGGAACGGATGGATACTTTGGCAATTCCGATTTTACCGCTTTGACGCATAGCTTCGAGTAAGAGACTATAGGCATTTGTGCCGGTTTCATTTGGAGCTAGAAAGTATGTTTTTTGAAAATATATAGGATCAATTTCAGTCAAATCCACAAAGTCGAGTATTTTGATCTCCTTACTAGTCTCCGACAAAGAGTCCAGCTCGTCCTTTTCGAACAAAACGAACCGTCCCGTCTCATACTCATATCCCCGGGCAATTTGTTCCCATTCCACCGCCTGCTCACAATGCTGACAGGTTCTCACATAATTAAGAGGTGTTCCGCATGTTTTATGAATGTATTTCATCGAGATGTCTTTGTCTTCCGTGGCTGAGAACATTTTGACCGGAACGTGAACCAGTCCGAAGCTGATGGCCCCTTTCCATACTGTGTGCATTAATATAATCCCTCCCTAAAAGGTTATAGGTGAATCGCTATTATTCATTGTTGGCAAAAAGCGCCCTATCTACACATCATATTGAGAATGGAGGCAAATCATTCCTATGTTGAGAAATCAGGTTATTTTATAGGGGATTGGGAAATCTAATCAAGAAACTATAGTAAAAGGGAGGAGACTAACTTTGTCCGACGAACAAGCAAAAGATTCAGAGAATGAAGGTCGCAGTGATTACTTCATGGATATTGATCGCATGATCAATGAGGGGCTAGGGGGCGGAACGGTCTCCATGCATAACGGACTCATCGAGGAAACCTCGACCGATACGATGAACCATGTGGAGTCGCTCCTCCAAATGGAAGAATAACAGAGAACAGGAGGGCTTATACGGTGGATATGAATCGCGCGCAGCAAATTATCGATGCACCTGGCAAAATCAATGTTACCTTGAACGGGCAATCCGTGTGGATTGATAGTGTCGATGCATCAAGCGGAATGGCTAATGTACATCCTGAACAAAATCCGCAAGATACTCAGAAAGTGTCTGTTAATCAATTGCAAGAAGCTTAAGAAGCGAGACAAAGACACCCCTTTTGCAGGTTTGCTGCAACAGGGGTGTCTTTGTTATGGTCTTCTGATTACGGCCATAATCCGTGGGCGGATGGAATGGAGCAATAGGTACCTGCGAGGTACCTATTGAACGCCAGATGCTGGGTGAAACGTCGAATAGATGCATGGGAGGTACTTAACTAATCGGATTAGTGGAATGAAGGTGAAGAAATGGAGCAATAGGTACCTGCGAGGTACCTATTGGAGGCCAAATAGTGGGTGAAACGTCGAATAGGTGCGTGGGAGGTACTTAACTGATCAGATTAGTGGAATGAAGCGGATGGAATAAAGCAATAGGTACCTGCGAGGTACCTATTACTTAATGTAGATGTTGCCAAAAGGGAGCAGCTCGCGGAGCGTGCGCTTGATCAAGCCGTCTCCGCCTAATTGCTCCTCGAAGTCCGGGTCCATCGGGGCGGATTGCAGAAGCACGCTGCCTGTGCCGGTAATTTTCCAGTGGTAGGCCATATGTTGACTGGCCAGATGGTTGCCGTAAACGCATAGCTCAAGCTGAGCGTTGTCGGGAAAAGCAATCAGACAGCGTGAGTCGATGAAGGAGGGCCGCTCTGGATGCAGCTCCCAAGACTGCAAGGGACCTCTGGACACAATGCCGATCGAGCCTTCACCTGAGAATCTCATTCGGATGAAATCTCTTGTCACGAGCATGTTTTTGGCGCTTTGTACCACGCTGTTCATCTTGATCTCATCGGTAAAATAGAGCAAATGGCGGAACTCGAACAACAATTGGCTCTCACCCGATATCGGCATAGGTTCAATGGAGCAGCCGAAGGGAAGGGAGATGAAAGCAGAAGCGGGACCGCTCAGCTTTGCTTTTACAAGCTTTTTCTTGCGGACGATTCCCCTGAGATCTAGGAATCGATCCTCGCGCTGGGAAGAAGCTCCTTGAAACGCAACTAGCTGCCTCGGATGCAGCAGATGGACCGCTTCGTCAGGCTCCAGAATAAGCTTGATTGTGGAGCGGGCTGCCCCTCCTGAAGCTTGTTGTTCGGTGATCACTTCCATGTTTCATGTCCTCTCCTGACCTTACTGTTACCTGCTCCGCAGTACTACTCGCAATACTCTTCCGAGGACAAAATACAGGAGCACCAAAGCCGCTGCGGTCCCAATCATAATAATCGTCCGTCTGTATTTACTGCTGCGTTCCAGCTCCGATTGTTGGAGTTGAGCAATAGATTGCTGGAGCTGCTCGTTTTGCCTCGCAAGCCGTTCATTCTCTTGCATTAGCCGTTGTTCACTGTCTTTGTATTGTTGAAGGGCTTCCTTGGACTCACGGGCAACTGAATCTAATTGATCAGTCGCTTCGTCCAACTTCTGTTTGGTGCTCTCATATTGCTGCTGCAAGGTATCGACTTGTTCAGGCAGCTGGAATATCCCTTTCACCGTATCGAAAAATCCGGCATGCGCACTAGAGGAGCTCAAGCTCCCGCTGAATAACACAAGAGGCAGAGCAAGGGCGAATACCGCACAACCAAGCCGCACTTGACGCTTCAAACTGATACGGAAATTTTCCATTCTCTACACCTCCCTGTTGTACAGTTATACAGTTCTAAACCCGATAATGATCCGCGCGCCAATTGCGAACGGCTTGTTTGATTGCGTCCGGTTTCATCTGCTCTCCGGCTGCTTTATCAGCGAGTGCAGGGAATTCATCATCACTAGCGAAACGAAGAGCAACGATCTGTTTGACGTCCAAACGACTATCTAACGGGTTCCCTGTTAGCATGAAATGACGCAGTTGTTCTTCTGAACGGATGGCGCGATCCTGAACTTTGGCTGCATAGAAGCGAACAATGAGGAATAGAATGGTCAGCGCTATCGCAGCCCCAGTAAACAACAAGGAACTCCAGATGTGCTCCCCTTTTGCCAAAGATTTACCCAGATAGATGAGAGAGCCGACGAGCACGAACAAGGTAACTGCGGATAGAGCGTAATGATAAAGGCCGTGAATTCTTTTGTGATTGGCATAGTTCTGTGGAGTCATCCTAATCGGCATCCCTTCAAAATAGCTATTTTCCTCTATTATAAAGGACGAGCCTATACGATTGCACCCCCAATAACGTCTTTTGTTGCGGGGTTCTGGCAGGACCGATATAATAAGGTCAAGTTCAATCCGCCCATATTACGATTAGAGGGGCAAGGGAGCGGTAATGATGGATGTGAAGTATGCTTTTCATGCGGGCAGCTTAGAGGATACGGTTCGTTTTGCAGAGATTCTCGGGAGTTTATTCGGGCAAGGCACGGTTCTGGCTTTGGATGGAGATCTGGGAGCAGGCAAGACGAGGTTGTCTCAAGCGATCGCGAGATCCATAGGAGTTCCAGGGATCGTGAACAGCCCTACGTTTACAATTATAAAAGAATACGAAGGTGGCAAACTGCCGCTCTACCATATGGATGTGTATCGAATTACGCTTGAGGAAGCGGACGAGCTTGGCTTGGACGAGTATTTTTATGGCGAAGGGATCACGATTGTGGAATGGGCGAGTCGAATTGAACCGCTTCTTCCCGAGGAACGCTTAACGATCTACATACAGGACTTGGGCGGCGAGGAAAGACGATTTGAACTGACACCAAGCGGGGAGCCGTATGAACCGTGGTGCAGAGAGATGAAGGAGAACGGGATTTTGATATGAATGGAACTAGAGAAACACATCAACCTATGAGACTTCTGGCTATAGATAGTTCAACGAATTCGCTTTCCGTAGCGATACTGGAGGACGGTCACGCAGTAGCGTCTTTCAGCTCTGAAGCAGAACGGAATCATTCGATCCTGTTAATGCCGGCAATTGAACGAATTTTACAAGAAAAGGATCTTACACCTGCAGGTTTGAACGGCATCACGATTGGACGCGGACCTGGTTCTTACACCGGCGTTCGAATAGGCATCAGCGTAGCCAAGACGATGGCTTGGGCGCTGGGTATTCCGGTTATCTCGGTTTCGGGATTGGAAGCTATGTCCTTGGGTGCCTGGAGAAATAACGTGAATACAAGGAATGACGCAGAAACGCAGTGGTACGTGCCGCTGTTGGATGCGCGCCGCAAGCAGGCTTTTACGGCGATCTATGCTTTTCAAGAGGGACAACGTCGGACCGTTGCAGCAGACAGCATCCGTCTTGTTCCTGACTGGGTGGAGCAAATTAGCGAGATAGTAGAGCGTGCTCCTGTGCGGCCAGATAAAGTGTTTTTTATTGGCGAAACTGCTGGTTTTCAAACTTACATCGATATGTTATCGGAGCGTTATCCTGAGCGGGTGTCGGTAATGCCGATAGGAATAGAAGCCGAATTCGTTGGTGAGCTTGGCTGGGAACGTTGGGCTCGCGGTGAGCAGGATGATCTTCATAGTCTGGTGCCGAATTATACGCAATTGGCGGAAGCGGAAGCGAATCTGATTCAGAAGGAGAAGCAAGGAGGCGATTCGTTTGGCTGAATATGCTGAACAAGCTGGGTTAAACGAGTCTTGTTTCCGTTCCATGAAAATGGAAGATATCCCGGCGATTGTCGAGATCGAGAAAGAGGCTTTCACCACACCGTGGACCGAAGCAGCTTTTCACAATGAATTAACGAACAATCATTTTGCTCACTATGTAGTGATGGAAATGGATGGAATTATTGTCGGATATGCAGGGATGTGGCTCATCATAGATGAGGCCCACGTTACGAATATTGCGATTCGGAATGGCTACAGAGGCTTGAAGCTTGGGGAAAAGCTTTTGCAGCAAATGCAGGCATCGGCCGCTTTCCTGGGGGCAGAGCGGATGACGCTTGAGGTGCGGGTATCGAATCATATTGCCCAACGGCTGTATGGCAAGCTTGGCTTCATCCCGTCTGGCTTACGCAAAGCGTACTATACGGATAATGGAGAAGACGCCATGATTATGTGGGTGGAGCTTCCCGATGTGAAAGGGGGCGCAGCTTCGTATGATGCAGAGTGAGGGTAGGGAAGACGAGACGAATCGAGTTGGCAGCAAGCCGGAGGTTGCGGCAGAAGGTCCGGCTGGACTGGAACTGGCGAACGGCGCTGACAGGTCTGTTGGCTCAGACGGCGGCAGATGTCTGATTCTCGCAGTCGAGACGAGCTGCGACGAGACATCGGTTGCGATCGTCGAGAACGGGAAGACGATCCTCGCCAATATGGTGTCGAGTCAAATCGAGACACACAAAAGGTATGGAGGCGTCGTGCCGGAGATCGCCTCCCGCCAGCATGTGGAGAGCATCACGCTGATGCTCGACGAAGCTGTGCGCACAGCCGGTATTCGGCTGAGCGAGCTGTCCGCCGTCGCCGTTACGCAGGGGCCGGGACTAGTCGGCTCCCTGCTCGTCGGCGTTGTGGCGGCGAAGGCACTGGCCTGTGCGATCGGCGTGCCGCTGATCGGCGTTCACCACATCGCGGGGCATATATATGCGAATGGACTCGTCCATTCACTCGAATACCCGCTGATGGCGCTTGTGGTGTCCGGCGGTCACACGGAGCTTGTGAACGTGGAAGCGCCCGGGAAGTTCCGCATCATAGGCCAGACGCGGGATGATGCAGCAGGCGAGGCGTACGACAAGGTCGCCCGCGCCATGGGGCTGCCTTATCCAGGCGGCCCGCATGTCGACCGGCTCGCCCAGCAGGCAGAGCCGGGTGAAGGCACCCCGATGCCGCGTGCCTGGCTCGAACACGACTCCTACGATTTCAGCTTCAGCGGGCTGAAATCGGCGGTGCTAGCGGCGCTCAACTCGGCGAAGATGCGTGGCGACGTCATCCACCCCGTGCGATTATCGCGCGGGTTCCAGGACTCCGTCGTCGACGTGCTCGTCGAGAAGGCGCTCCGCGCAGCGAAGCAGTACGGCTCGCGGCAGCTGCTGCTCGCAGGCGGCGTTGCCGCCAACCGCGGCCTGCGCGACGCCTTGACGGCGCGCTGCGAGCGGGAAGGGCTTCCGCTGCTGGTGCCGCCGCTCAGCCTATGCACGGACAACGCAGCGATGATCGCCGCCGCGGCCTACTTGAAATGGGAGCGCAGAGAGTTCACCCCGCTCGATATGAAGGCCGAGCCCCTCTTATCGCTCGAGGCCTGGTCCGTCGGACAATAAGGAATATAAATAAAGGACCCTGCTGGTACAATTCAGCAGGGTCCTTCGTATGGCTTCGTATTGGTTACCACACTCATGTCCATCGTATCGGCTGCCTCACGCATGATCCCGATTTCTAAACATGATTTTCATTTTCTCAATCGTCTGGGATACCGAGTCCAACCCGTTCCAGAACATGGCTAGGTGACGGCTTAGCTCCATCAGACGATCGTAATCGGGAAATATATTATGGCCAAAATGAGAATCGCTTAGCTGATTGTCCACCATATTAGCAGCTTCCAGGAACGTTCGGTCTAACAATTGGTCGTTGATCGGCTTAAGCACGGACAAGAAGTTGAAGCGCTTCAGCAGCTCTTCCTGAATGTCTGGTCGAATAATGAATTCAATGAACGCGTGCGCGAGCTCGGGCTCATCGCAATCCGAAGGGACCATCAAGCCGTTGGCCACCAACAAGGATGATTTGTCCGGACCGAACTGGACAGGTACCGCTTTAGGCTCGAAAGGAATGCCTGAATGCTTCCAATAAGCCAGCTCAAGCGCGGTTGTAAACATCATGGCAACCTTCTCATTCAGAAAAGGATCCTGACCCAATTGGTTCATGTTGAAAGAATGTAAAATGGCGCATCGGTCTACGTACAACAAACGATGCATCAATTCAAGCGAAGCTCGCAGCTGTTCCGGTGAATCTTCGAGTTGAGAGAAGTCCACCCCATGCTGCAAAGCGATGACAGGCCAACGGATATGGGTAGAGGAGATGCCGAATCCGTATTGGTCAACAATGCCATCTCCGTTCGTATCGAGTGTGAGCTGCTTGGCAGCTGCCAACAGATCCTGCAGCGTCCATGAGGAATCCGGAACCTGAATGTTCTGGCGCTCGAACAGATCCGGGTTGTAGACCATGAAGACAGAACTGAAAGTCACAGGAATACCGCGCAGCACATGATCACGACGAAAAGCATTCAATAATTTAGGATAGAAAAAATTGCCTGTAATTCGCACAGACTGAGACAGATCCTCGTATGCTTCGAAGTCTTCGACTTCGGTGAAGAGCCAATCGGAAATAACAAGAATTTCTGGAACAACGCCCATTAATCTGGAGTGCTGCACGGAATCCCAGAATTGGCTGGTAGGGAAATTAAGCAAGGCGACCTTAACTCCAGGCACTTCTTTTTCGAACTCTTTGGCCAGCCAAGAGAAACAATAGTTGGAGAAGTGAGAAGGCGATGCGGATGCAACTCGTAATGTACGTGTTTTGGTAGGAACTGTCACGGCTGCCTCTGCAGAAACTAGAGTGCCCTGCCCCATTTTACGAATAATCAGGCCTTCGTGAACGAGTAATTCCAGTGCTTTTCTAACAGAAATGCGGCTTATTCCGTACTGGCGAGACAGTTCATTCTCTGAAGGTAGAAATTGACCCGTGTGAATAGCCCCTGACTTGATTTGCTCCCGAAGGGTATCCGCTAATTGAATGTATAAATACTGGTTTTGATTTTTTTTCATTTGGATGCTTCCTGTCTCAGAAGGAGTAACGTTTACATCATTCTAACATAACACCTTATCGTGCGGGTACGTACGGTTTGTACAATAATAGTAGTGATATCAAGGTATTGACAACGGGGGGAGACGCATACTATAATTCATAACAATATTCATTAATCTCAAACGCAAAGAACGGGACCAGTACGGTACTAGCATCGTTTCAGAGAGCTGCGGGTTGGTGCAACGCAGTCGAAGCTAACCAGAAGCTCGCCCGGGAGCGGCAGAATGGAACTTCATTGTCCTCATGGAGAATGAATAAGTACATTCAGACGGTTAACCTCCGTGATCGGGTGTAGTGCGCAGGAAAGTGGCCGTAAGAGTGAGTAACTCTGGCACCACCCTGACTTAACGCACGACCTAAGTGGGTTCGGCAATTATCGCCGGGCCAACAAGAGTGGTACCGCGACAGCACAGCCTGTCGTCTCTTGATTGAGACGATGGGCTTTTTTTATTTTCATTAAATGAATCGATACAATGCAAAGAACGGGAGCAGTAAGGATAAGCCTCCTTCTCAGAGAGCTGCGGGTTGGTGCGACGCAGTAAGGAAGTCACCCTGAACTCGCCCGGGAGCAGGCAGACTGAACATAGGAACCGCATGATGCGCGGTATTCTTGAGGTTTGCACGGATAACCCCCGTTAACAGGTTGTGCCGAATCTACTGCAGCATCAGCAGGATGACAAGCACACAGAGCGGGTCTGGTGGAAATATCCAGGCCAACAAGAGTGGTACCGCGACAGTAACCTGTCGTCTCTTACAAGGAGACGGCAGGTTTTTTGTTGTTCACTTACATTCTAAGGAGGATAAAGACATGACTAATAAAGAAATGAATCGACGCAAAATCACAATTTTTGATACTACCCTGCGGGATGGAGAGCAATCACCAGGAGCATCGCTCCATCCGGAGGAAAAGATTGTCCTGGCCCGTCAATTGGCACGGCTTGGAGTGGACGCGATCGAGCCTGGCTTCCCGATCTCTAGTCCTGGGGATTTCGCCGCTGTACAGCAAATTTCGCGAGAAATTGAGGGAGTAGAGATTGTAGGCTTCGCTCGAGCGCTGAAACAAGATATCGATGCGGCCGTTCGCGCTACACAGGATGCCCACTATCGCAGATTGCATCTGTTCATCTCCTCGTCCCAGATTCTGCTTGAATTCCAGCTGCGCAAATCACAGGATCAGGTCGTAAAGATGGCAAGGGAAATGGTCGCCTATGCCAAGCAATACGTCGATCGAATCGAGTTCTCCCCGATGGATGCTTCGCGGACCGGAGAAGAGTTTTTGTTCGAGCTGGTCGAAGCAGTCGTAGCAGAAGGGGCGACCATCATTAACATCCCGGATACGATGGGTTATGCGCTGCCGGATGAATATGGTCGAATGTTCCGCAGAGTGAGGGAGCATGTCAGAGGCGGCGACCGCGTTGCCTACAGCGCACACTGTCACAACGATCTGGGCATGGCTGTAGCGAATAGTATTGCAGCCATTCAAGCCGGTGTGTCGCAAGTGGAAGTGACGATTAACGGAGTAGGCGAGAGGGCAGGCAACTGCTCTTTGGAGGAGCTTGTAATGGCCATCGAGACGCGTAAGGAGGCGTTAGGGGTGGAGACAGGCATCGTTCTGCCAGAACTATACGAAACCTCGCGCGCGGTTAGCCGCGCCATGCATTTTCCAATTGCCTATAACAAACCGATTGTTGGCCGCAACGCTTTCCAGCATGAGTCAGGCATTCATCAGGATGGGCTTCTGAAGAACCGCAATACCTTTGAGATCATGGATCCAGAAGCGCTTGGCATCCCTCGCAATATGATTATTCTGGGCAAACATTCCGGCAGACACGCGATCCAGCACCGTGTAGCTGAGTTCGGGATTACCTTGCAGGACGGACAGCTGGAGGAGCTTTTCAACCAATTCAAGGAAAAAGCCGATGAGCAAAAGCACGTCACCGACGATGAACTGATCCGTCTTGTGAGCAGTACTATCAACCAGACGTTGGAGCGATTCACCTTACAGGACGTGCAAGTGGTGACAAGCAGTCTTAAGAATCGGGTAGCCTCCATTACACTGGCGGATCACGTTCAAGGAAGCGAGCAAGCTTTCTCGGCAACAGGTGAAGGGACGGTAGAGGCATTGATTCAATGTATCAAATCTGCGATGCCTTTTGATCTGGAGTTTATCGACATGGAGCTGCAATCGATGGCGCATGGAGAGCGTGCCAAAGCAGAGGCCGCTGTTGAGATTGCTGTGGAGGGAAGGCCTTACCGCGGTTCAGCACTCGATCAGGATGTTGTAATGGCGGTTGTCAAGGCATGTTTGTCGGCTTGTAATCAGGCTGCGCGGGCTCAGCTAGAGTAAGCTGATCAAGTTTTTCTGGATGTGGATAAAGATATCCACAGGGCATGTGGATAATGTGGATATCTTATTCGATCCAGTTGTAAATAAAGGGTTTGTGCAGCTTTTTGAAAAGGGGATATTTTTTTCATGCGATTCTGTGGATAGTGGGGATGTTTCGCTGGTGGAAAGTGTTATCCTGTGTGAATTCTTATGCGAGCCTGGGAATAGGCTGTGGATAGAGCTGGGGATAAGTGAATAGAAGCAGAAAAGGTCAGGTGTATAAGGTGGATGATATCATTCAATATTACAATCAATTCGACGAATGGGGGCGGCTTGATCGGGAGCCGATCGAGTTTCTAGTTAATACTCACTTTATTCGTAAGCATCTTCCGCCAAACGGGCATGTGTTCGATAATGGTGCGGGCCCAGGAAAATATGCTGTGCATTTGGCAGAGTCAGGTTATGAGATTACGCTTACGGACCTGACACCCCGCCTTGTGGAGCAAGCTAAAGTGAAAGCACAGGAGCTGCAGTTGGAGCATCGGTTTCGCGGGTTTCATGCTGCGGATGCGCGCAATCTGGAGACATTGGGAGATCAGCAGTTCGATGGCGCCCTAATGCTCGGTCCCTTGTACCATCTGCAGGAGGAGCCGGATCGCGTTCGCGCAGTTCAAGAGCTGTATCGTGTGACCAAGCCGGGAGCTCCCGTGTTCGTGGCGTTTATGTCCAGAATTGGAAAACTGAAAACTTCGCTGCAGTACCCTTTACATTGGAAGCCGAATCATACTGCCGATGGCCTTGCGGCTTTTAGGGAAACCGGAAAGTTTGATCATAGCGATGAGGGCCGCTTTACAGGGGCTTACTTCTGCAATATAGAAGAGATTGTTGGATTCATGGAGCGGAATGGCTTTGAGGACTCTCAGCTTATTAGCTCAAGCAGTATTGCGGGAGGCATGAAACCCGAGCAGTGGGAGTATTGGAGATCACGCGGTGATGAGGAGTTTCAGCAAATCATGTGCTTGATTATGGAGGCGGCTACGAATCCTTACATACTTGGAACCTCATCACACATTCTTTACATTGGCAAAAGGAAGGGATAGGAGCTGAAAAGACAGCTCGCACTGAAGGATCGCACGATCGCGAGCGGCTGTTTCTAAAGCGGAAGTTCCGCTTTGCAGGATTGAACGAGCGCGAGTGACCGCTCATAAAGCGGAAATTCCGCTCTGCAGGATTGAACGGGCGCCTGTGGCTGCTTCTAAAGCGGAAGTTCCGCTCTACAGGATCGATCAAGCGCGAGCGGCCACTTCTAAGGCGGGCACTCCAAATCTAATATTTATATCAATCATAGAAACAGGCTGATTCGGTTACTCTAACGGAAACTGCTACTGGATTTTTCCATAGTACAGGATGGAGGCAGACCGTTGTGCGGGGATTAAGAGGATTCGTGATTGCAGGGCTGCTCGCTATTCTTGTCAGCTCAGGATTGGGATCCATAACTCATGCTGAACAAGAAAATACACGTACTCTTAATGATAACCAAATGCATAGGGATTCCGCACCAAGCGCTAGAAAACAATTGATATTGAGTGTTCCGGATCTTAGATTCGAGCATTGGCAAACGGTTGAGAAGGATCGGGCGGAGTATCCGTACTTGTATTGGCTTTTGCACCATGCAGGGCTTGGAGCACTGTCTACTCGGACGTTTGGTAAAGGGCTGGAGGACGTTTACGCGACAATTGGCGCGGGTGCTCCTGCAGGCAGCGGAAGTGAAGCTTATGGATTAAACCGACTGGAAGAGAAGCAAGGGTACGCTGCAGAGCAGTTGTATGATCGTTATAGAGGACAAAAGCCTAACGAGCAGTCGGAGGTGTTAATCCCTGAATTCTCTATAGCGGAACAGATCACTTCACGCTCGGGATTTCTAACCATGCCTGGATTGCTAGGAGAGACATTGAAGGCGCGCGGCATTCCGATATATACATATGGAAATACAGACGGTGTGCACAAAGCTAGATTCTCTGTGCTGCTGCTTGCGGATCGCTCAGGACAGATTGCTCATGGTGATGTCTCGGCCAACATGCTTGTGCAGGATGTCAAACGACCTTTTGGGGTACGGATGGATCGAGTTAAGCTGTTTCAAATGTGGAAGGCAGCGCCATCTGAGTCAATCGTTTCAATCGAGTGGGGAGATTTCAGCCGTTTGGAGGAGTCTCGCAATCATTTTTCAGTAAATGTGTATGAGCAGTGGAAGATTGCAACTTTGCAAGAGTTGGACGCATTTATAGGGATGTGTTTGGATGATCTGCGGAAAGACGAAGGGATATGGCTCCTGTCCAGCGGACCCTATCGTGCTGCCCGGCAACCTGGTACGATGTTACCGCTGATTTATTATGAAACGGGGATCACACCGGGATTGCTCATTTCCGCATCGACTAGAAGAGCAGGAATTGTAACCCTTTACGATCTGGCGCCATCTCTCATCCGTAGATATGCCAATGAATCACCTGCTGAGATGCTCGGTCACCCGATCGAAGTAATGCCCAGCTCAGAAGCATCGCCTGTGTGGACAATATTGGAAAGACAGCTAGAGGGGATAAGGAATGTTTATGTGCTTCGGCCAAGACTGTTGCTTCCTTTTGCAGGTTACGAGGTATTTGTGCTGCTTGCTGTGCTTTTATGTGTTAACTGGGCTGCATTAAGCAGCAAGTGGGGTGTTCGGTTCTTGCTTCGGATTCTTTTGCTATCTCTTCTGATTGCACCTTTAGTGATGTTAATGCTTGGGTGGTTGTTAGCGGTAGTCCAGACTAGTCCGGGGATACTGGTGTTGTTATTTGTGGGGTTGTTGATTGCAGGGAGCACCTGGGGAGCGGTAGCTAGAACGAGGACTGTCGCTGTGGGTGGGATTGTCAGCTGCATCACGGCAGCGGCGCTGCTGATTGATGGTCTGGTCGGGGCGCCAGGGATGAAGCGGTCCTTGCTCGGTTATGACCCTGTATTAGGAGCTCGTTTCTACGGCATGGGCAACGAGTTCATGGGGGTGTTGATTGGCGCCACTGTGCTGGCCATCGCTTTTGGCTTGGACTGTTGGGTGGGGACCCGCGGTGGATCGCACGCTTCAAGCGCACTGGCGGGTAGCAGCGCCGCTAGTGGGGGCGCGGAAGCTAGGGTCAACCTTGTGAGCGTGGGAGGAGCTGAGCCGCTGATGCCGCGCGCGGCAGCGCGAGTAGGTGCGGTCAGCGACGTGCTCGCACCAGCAGGCGACAGCGCGGAGAGCGAGGCCGCGGAAGGCGCGGAGCTGCCGATGACGCGCGCGGAGGCCGCCAGCGACCGCCGTGCGCAGCACGCTCGCCGCCTCGCGGCCGCGGCCGTCTGCGCCGTCTGCGCCGGCGTCGCGCTGTACCTCGCCGCGCCGCAGCTCGGCACGAACGCGGGCGGCGCCATTGCCGCCGTCGTCGCGTTCGGCGTCGCGTGCCGTGCCTCGCTGCCGCGCGTGCTTGCCCGCGCCGACGCTAGCGTGAGCGCGGCAGCGAGGCGCACTGCTGCGCCGGGGCCGGCGCTGGCCAGCACGCGCGCTCGCCGCTTCGGCGTGCTGCGCCTCGCGCTAGCCTCGCTCGCCAGCACGCGCGCTCGCCGCTTCGGCGTGCTGCGCCTCGCGCTAGCCTCGCTCGCGCTAACGGCCCTCGCTGTCGCCGCGTTGTGGCTGCTTAACGCCGTGCTCCCGCAGCCTCCCGGCGCGCAGAGCCACATCGGCCGAGCTATGGGCTGGCTGCACGAAGGGCGCTTCGACCTTGTCCGCGCAATGGCTATTCGCAAGCTGCAGATGAACATCCACCTATTAGGAGTGTCGGTGTGGAGTAAAGTATTGCTTGCTGGTCTAATCGTTATGCTCGCTGTAGTCTTACGTCCAAGTGAGCTCCGGCGATGGCAAAACAGCCATCCCTATCTCATGGACGGCTGCTCCGCCATCGCGGTGGGCGCCATCGCGGCGCTTATCTTCAATGACTCTGGCATTGTAGCGGCGGGGACAATGATTATATTCGCTGCTGTTCCTCTGCTTTTGTTGAAGCTTCAGGCCATTGATCGCCAGTAAATCGCTGTTCCTTCCGGTCGCGATAGACTGACTTTACTAGTGAGTGGAACCCCAATCAATAGGTACCCCCGAGGCACCTATTGAGAGCCAAATGCCCGTGGAAACGCACAATAGGTGCCTGGCAGGTACTTAACTAATCATATTCGTACCTGTCAGGCGTGAATCCCAAGCAATAGGTACCTCCGAGGCACCTATTGAAGCCCAAATGGCGGGTGAGACGCACAATAGGTGCCTGTCAGGTACTTAACTTATCATATTCGTACCTGTCAGGCGTGAACCCCAAGCAATAGGTACCTCCGAGGCACCTATTGAAGCCCAAATGGCGGGTGAGACGCACAATAGGTGCCTGACAGGTACTTAACTAATCATATTCGTGTCTGTCAGTCGTGGAACCCCAAGCAATAGGTACCTCCGAGGCACCTATTGAAGCCCAAATGGCGGGAGAAACGCATAATAGGTGCCTGGCAGGTACTTAACTAATCATATTCGTGTCTGTCAGGCGTGAACCCGGAGCAATAAGTACCTCCGAGGCACCTATTGAAGCCCAAATGGCGGGTGAGACGCACAATAGGTGCCTGGCAGGTACTTAACTAATCATATTCGTACCTGTCAGGCGTGGAACCCGAAGCAATATATACCTCCAGGGCTCCTATGGGATCCCAACTGTCGTACTTAACTATTCATGCCCGTCTGCCATCCTAATCCTGACCTCACACGAGCAGAGACTCCCACTGCTCATACAGAGGCTCTAGCGTTGCCTTATGCTGTTCGATCAAGCGGTTGCGTTCTTGAACGGCCAAATAATCGTTATAGACGTCCGGCTCGAGCAGTTCGGCTTCTACCGCAGCTACTTCGCCCTCTAGCCGGGCAATCTCCGCCTCCAACTGCTCAACCTTACGTTGGCGGCTTCGTTCTTCACGTTTCTGCTGCTTCTCTGCCTCCAGATCTAGTTTGCTTCCGCCTGTGCCGGATTGTGCGCGTGCTGCTGCAGCATTGCCGCCGCTGTTCAGCTCGCCAGTCTTCATCTGCTGTCCAGCTCCGCCTACGTTTCCGCCACCTTTTCCGACTCCGCCGCCATTACCAAGCTTGGCCAGACGCTCCGCTTCAATCTCGGCCAGCTCCTGTTTTTTCTCGACATAGTCCTCGTAATTGCCCAGATAGCTAACAACTCCGTCGACAGACAGCTCCAATACTCGCTCCGCCATTTTATTGAGAAAATACCGGTCATGTGAAATGAACAGAAGCGTACCATCATAATCCAATAATGCAGATTCCAGCACTTCTTTACTGAACAGATCGAGATGGTTGGTAGGCTCGTCCAGGATGAGGAAGTTGGCTTTTTGCAGCATCAATTTGGCAAGGGATACTCGGGCTTTCTCTCCGCCGCTTAATGCCGCAATTGGTTTGAACACATCCTCCCCGCTGAACAGGAAGTTACCTAACACTGTTCGAATACGTGCTTCCTCAATATGCGGATAAGCGTTCCACAGCTCGTCCAACACCGACTGCTGCGGATTCAATCCTTCCTGCTCCTGATCATAATAGGCCAAATCCACATGCGTGCCCCATTGAAGCTTTCCTGTATCTGGAGTCCGATCACCAGTAAGGGATTTCAACAGAGTCGACTTCCCGACCCCGTTAGGACCGATTAGCGCCACCGTCTCCCCGCGACGCAGCTCGAAGGATACATTACGGAAAAGCGGATTCTCCTGACCTTCAAAAGTAACCGACAATTGCTGAACGTTCAACACTTCCTTACCGGAAGCGCGACCTGCTTCGAATCGAAAGGATGCTCTCTTCAAATCACCCATTGGCTTATCCAGTCGATCCAGCTTTTCTAAAGCTTTGCGGCGGCTCTGAGCTCGCTTGGTCGTTGTGGCCCGAACAATATTTTTTTGGATAAAATCCTCCATACGCGAGATCTCATCCTGCTGTTTTTCAAAGTGCTTCAACTGGATTTCATACTCAGCCGCTTTTAACTCCACATACCTGCTGTAGTTGCCTGTGTATCTCTTGCATACATTTCGTTCAATCTCGTAAATACCCTGAACCAGGGCGTCCAAAAAATATCGGTCATGCGATACAACCAGGATGCCACCCGGATAATTGCGCAAATAACCTTCGAGCCAGGTAAGCGTATCAATGTCCAGATGGTTCGTAGGCTCATCCAGAATAAGCAGCTCCGGCTCCTGCAGCAGCAGCTTGGCTAGAGCTAGTCTTGTTTTTTGTCCCCCGCTCAAAGTATCGATACGAGTATCGGGAGCGAAGCTGCTGAACCCCATCCCGTGTAAAACCCCGCGAATTCTAGCCTCAATCTCATACCCACGCTGCTCTCGAAAACGTTCCGATTGGATGCTGTATCGATGCAGGACATCCTCATATTTTTTCTCATTTGCCTGAATATCAGGATCAGCCATGAGACTCTCGAGCTTCCTCAGCGCTTGCTCTGCTTCCAATAAGTCTGCGTACACTACGAGCATCTCGTTCCAGATCGTCTCATCCGACTGCAGTCCTGTATTCTGGGACAAATAGCCGACACGAGTTTCCTTGGATTTGAATATGTCACCCGAATCTGCGCTCATATGGCCGGCTATGATTTGCAACAAGGTCGATTTTCCGGCTCCGTTCGCGCCTACCAGACCAATTCGTTCCCGTTCTTGTACTTGCAAAGATATATTAATCAGAATCGGCTTGATTCCGAAGCTTTTGTGGATTTGATTCACTTGCAGCAGCATTTGCACTTACCTCCGCGAGACTTTTCACATGATTAACTAATAGTTAGATTAAGTTTACCTGAAAACCCAATTATTCACTAGTCTGCACCAACGTTTTCCTCCACGATGTACGCATCTCTAGCGTTTTTCATCCACTTTTTCCTCCCTGATCAATGTGTTACACTAGTTAGCAGTAGTTAGGGCCATAAAAGGGGTGAGTGGATGTACGTGCAGGAGCATAAAAAGCTGCTCAGGCGTCAAATGGAAACGAAGCGCTCAGCCTTGGCCGCAGAAGAACGTAAGATGAAGTCCACAGCAATTTGCCAAACCGCCATTCAATCGTTCCTGCAGCCATTATTTGTAGACCAACGTCCAGACCGGATGCATTCAGCAAATGATCCAGTCTTGTTTACATATATCCCTACAAAAGCTGAGGTAGATGTGACCCCGATTCTGGAATGGTGCTGGTTGAATCAGGTTGCTATTGCTGCTCCAAGAGTTGTACCTGTGGGACGGCAATTGACTCTTCATGTAATAAAAAGCTTCGATGATCTCCAGGAAGGAGCTTACGGCATTCTCGAGCCAAAAGTTACTGTACCTGAACTGGAACGCATGGATGCTGTTCAGATGATGCTTGTTCCGGGACTTGCTTTTGATACTAGGATGGGCAGGCTTGGTTATGGGGGCGGCTATTACGATCGATTCATGCGCAGATGCCTGGTTCAGACGGGAAAAGAACCTTTCAAGCTGGCGCTCTCTTACGATGTTCAGATCGTTCCAAGTGTGCCGATGGCCTCGCATGATTTGATGGTGGATGCGGTCGTCACCGAGACAAGTGTATACAGGAATGGGCATTGACAGACGTTCACCAAGCTTTAACAGAAACGAGAAGACGTATTGAGAAAAATGAAGTATACTGGAGATAAGTATAGATATGTATAGTCCACGGGAGGTGCTTGAATGGAGAATGCGAACCACTCTTTGACTCATTTCAATTCTGAAGGACGCGCCCGGATGGTGGATGTATCGGACAAAAGTGTGTCCAAACGGACAGCCGTTGCTCGCACTACAGTTACGATGCGTTCGTCCACACTCGCGGTCATTAAGGAAGGCAAAGTGGGTAAAGGAGACGTGTTAGCAGTTGCTCAGGTTGCGGGAATTATGGCGGCTAAGCAAACTTCCAACTGGATACCAATGTGTCACCCCTTACCTCTAAGCGGAATAGATATTAGCTTCTCGGATAATGGGTACAATGAGCTGTATATTGAAGGCATGGTTAAGACAACCGGGTTAACCGGAGTGGAGATGGAAGCATTGACTGCTGTATCCGCTGCAGCCCTCACGGTTTACGACATGTGCAAAGCGATAGAGAAAGAAATGACGATTGGTCCTACATTGCTACTTTCCAAGACAGGCGGGAAAAACGGCGATTATCGGGTATCTGAATCAATCGGGTAATAACAATTGCGCTACCATGATGAGGGAGGGAGCTTATGCGCTGGAAGGTTGGCCTGCTGACGGCGAGTGATCTTGGATCCCGCGGTGAAAGAGAAGACACCAGTGCACAGGTCATTCGCGAGCTGGTGGAAGAAGAGCTGCAAGGCGATATTATTGAGTACCGGATCGTTCCGGACGAGACCGATGAGATCATGGCAGCGCTTATTGAAATGACGGATTACTACAGGGCAGACTTGGTGCTCACGACCGGCGGTATAGGAATGGGACTCCGCGACGTAACGCCGGAAGCTACTCTTAAGGTAGTCGACCGCTTGGCGCCAGGCTTCTCGGAAGTTATGAGGGCCGCAATGCTGCAGCGTTCCGGTTATGCCATGCTGACACGTGGTATATCTGGTATCCGAGAACGGACGCTTATCTTGAACTTGCCGGGCACTCCCAAAGGCGTGTTGGAGAGCTTGGCGGCTGTTATGGATCAGCTTCCCGCCGCGCTGGCCCAATTAAAGGGCGGGGGATGGGAGCCGGAAGAATGAGCATGAGCAGCCGTGAACAATCGCAGGTTACGAAGTTGGCAGAAGTAAGAGTCGAAGATGCAGTAGGCCTGGTCTTGGCCCACGATCTAACACAGATTATTCCTGGACAATTCAAAGGAAGATTGTTCAGGAAAGGGCATGTGATCCGCGAGGAGGACATCTCGGAGCTGCTGCGTATTGGAAAAGCCCATATTTATGTGATGGAGCTTGGCTCCGACGACCTTCACGAAGATGAAGCCGCCTTGCGGATGGCTCAGGCCGTAGCAGGTCTTAATGTGAGCTTGACTGAAGCCAGTGAAGGAAAGGTGCTGATTCGGTCCTCGATTGAAGGCGTTGTACGTATTGAGAAGGCTTTCATTGATGAATTGAATGCCTTCGATCAGATTGCGATGGCGACTGTACCTGATTTCTCTGTAGTGAGATCTGGCCAGAGTCTTGTCGGTACACGTGTTATCCCTTTGGTGGTAGCGAAGAGCAAGATCGAAGCAATCGAGCAGATGGCGATCCGTTGGAAAGAAGAGCACAATGGGAAAGCACCTATTACGGTACTACCGTTTACCAGCCTTCGTGTCGGTCTTATTACGACGGGGAGTGAGGTTTATACAGGCTTGATCGAAGATAAGTTCGGCCCTGTTGTTCGAGAAAAGGTGGAAGCGTTAGGTTCACGAATAATTGAACAGCGAATGACGCCAGATGACAGTGAGGCCATTGTCCGAGAAATCCGATACTTTGAGCAACAAGAAGTCGATTTGATATTAGTTACAGGTGGAATGTCTGTCGATCCGGATGACCGCACACCAGGCGCAATTAAGCAGGCTGGGGCCAGAATCATCAGTCATGGTACCCCTATGCTGCCAGGCTCGATGCTAATGATGGCGTATTTAGGGGAAACTCCCATTATGGGACTGCCAGGTTGTGTGATATACGACCGTTTCACGTCATTCGATGTTTTACTGCCGCGGATTTGTGCGGGTGTTCCTATAGAACGCTATCACATTACAGAGCTTGGCTACGGCGGATTACATGCAGACAAAGGTTAACAAACAGCACGTAAAATTATGAGGAGGGCTTAAAATGCCGAATATTGGAACAACAGGTTTTATCTTAATTATCTTAGTGGCTTTATTATTGTTTGGACCGAGCAAGCTGCCTGAACTGGGCCGTGCTTTCGGACGTACGCTTCGCGAGTTCAAGAGCGGTGCCAAAGAGATGATGAATGATTCCGAACAGGAGAATCGTAAGGAAGTATCGTCTTCGCAATCCTCGCCACGACTGGATCAGAAATCCGATTCATCCAATGAGAAGAGACTTCCTGAATAAGCGCTAGAAGAGAAGCACCAGTATACATTGTACAACTATCAGAGTCTTTTCTGATCATTCCACCCAAACGGCGCCGCCCATAAGGACGGCAGCCGTTTATGCTTGAGTAGTCATAGTTAGGTTGGTGAACTTGTAATGAGCGGTGAAGCAGCCTCCTTGGTTGACCATTTGACAGAGTTACGTAAACGAATTATTTGGGTTTTAGTTGTGTTGGTGGTATCGATGATCGGAGGTTTTTTCGCTGCAAAGCCAATTATTCTATATTTGGTAAGCGTGGAACCTGCAGCGAGTCTTCATATGCCGCTCAATACGTTCTCTCCGTGGGACGGTATTCGCATCTTTATGCAGTTTGCTTTTGCAGTAGGCTTGGTCTTTACACTGCCGTTTGCGATGTATCAGTTCTGGCTTTTTGTTAAGCCAGGCTTGACGGAACTGGAGCACAAATCTACGCTCCGCTACATTCCGGCTACCGTTCTTCTTTTCCTGATCGGGTTGTCCTTCGGCTATTTCATCGTATTTCCGATGGCCTTCTACTTCACCTCTTCGGTGACGCAGAGCTTGGGACTTACGGAAACGTACGGAATATCGCAATATTTTACGTTTATGTTTAACATTATATTGCCGATGTCGATTTTGTTCGAGCTCCCGATTCTGGTTATGTTTCTAACGAAGCTGCGCATATTGAACCCCATTCGACTGCGTAAAATGCGTAAGCTTGCTTACTTGATCCTGATCATTATTGCAACCTTCGTCACACCGCCAGATTTCATCTCGGATATTCTGGTGTCGATCCCGCTTATTATCCTGTATGAGATTAGTGTGCTGCTGTCCGGTGTCATTTATCGCAAGCAGCTCGAGCAGAAGCGATTGTGGGAAGAGGAGTACGGTGAAGGTTCAGCGGCTGCAACGAAATCATAATGAACGGAAAAGAATAAGAGGGCTGTCTCAAGAAGTAGGAATTTACTTCTTTGAGACAGCCCTCTTGCTTGTGCGAACCTTTAATCTGATCCTCCTGAAGGAGTGGTAATAAGGCTGAGTAAGAACAACAAATCGTGCCTGTCGTAAATACCGTCATTGTTGAAATCCTTGTTCCCATTAGGCAAGGCTATATACCGAAGTATATCTTCGACGTGCAGCCCATCCTGTTCCGTATCTAAGGCCTGATAAATCTGTTGTATGCTGCTTTGATTCGCGATTGGAATATGAAGCAATGTGATAGGCGTATTGTCGGTTGTCTTCAGCAAGCCGGGCAGAATACTAATCGAGAGCGACGAAGTGGGACTGACCGGTTGAGAAAGCTCAAGCTCTAGCTGCACTGTCTGTGAGCCTGTATACGCGGATCGGATTCCATGAATAGTGGCTGGTGTTCCATTCATGATTAAATGATCCAGTAGCTGCAGATTATGTGCGGCCACACTGTTTTGGAATCGGAGTTGAATGGTTTGTTCGTCTAGCATTCGTGCATACCCAATCGGATTGGTTATACTCGTTACTCGTTGCAAGTTAAAATGGTAATGGTTCTGCGTAACTTGATCAGCAGCTAGAACAGTAATAACAAAGCTTGATGCATTCCCAAAATCGAACACGATGTAGCTAGGGTTATACGTTGCGCCGGTTACGGTATAAGTCACACCTGTTACTGTGAAGCTGGCCAAAGGATCAGACAAATACAGGGTTCCGAGATATATAGTACTGGTGCTCGGTAAATACAAGTCATAATCGAAGGTCCTGCTGTCAAATTGAGGGGATAACACGCCGCCCCCATCTAGTAAGCTGAATTGCTCGATGTAAGCATTCGTTGAGGATGCTCTTGTAATCGTAAGCGTGTAGATCTTTGTACTGTTGTTCTCTGCAGTAACGAGCCACTGGACTACATTCGGACCCGTCTGCAGAGTTGCAACCACCGAGTTAGCAGTTGAGTGGTAGACCGTGCCAGTAACCGTAACGTATGCACTGGAATCTGCAACTGCATATGAGATCGGCAAGCTTGCAATCTCGTAAGGGACCAACAGGGTGTACTCGGTAACATTCGGTAAGAAGTTCAATGTGTGGTCCTGAGGTAATAATGAACTCAGATTCGCATTGCTGCTCAGCGGACGAACAATTGTAACCATTCGCTCAGCCGAGGAGCTGTTCCCTGCTCGGTCCCTTACGGTGTAAATCAGTTTGTAGATACCTAGCTCATTCGTATTGACTGTTCCCAGAATAGTAACAATAAGCTGGGCAGCTGTGTCTACTTCATCAATTACCGTGTAGCCTGGTTCCATATAAGATGTCCCCTGGGTAAGCGTTAAGCTGCTAGAAGCCTTTAAGTGGATAGCTGGTGCATCACGGTCGATATTCTGAACGGACACCGTTCTGAGGTCGTGTCTGCCTCTATCATTAAGTGCGTACAAGGTGTAATTGTCATTCTCTGATACTTGGAAGCTGCCTCCTGTTATTGGGAGCTGGTTGCCTCCAGTTGCAAAAGCTTCGATACTTGCGTTACCCCGTAACCATTTGAAAGATGTGATATGACTGCCATAGACAGCTGCTGATACCGTAACATTTCCACTGGTTGGCGTTCCTGGTAAAGGATTCGTTGAGATATTCACGATAGTCGGAGCAGCCAGTTCCTCTCGGGTCACCACAATTGTATATTCCTTCGTAGATGAATCCTCTGCTGTAACCAGGATCGTGATGGTGTTAGGGCCAACTGCTAATGTGTTGTAGGGCCCGCTTATTACGGCATTAGCATGCTGCGAATCTGCTGGCAGTGCGTGTATTTGTACGGCTAGTGTGTCGTAACTGACAGATACGGTGTAATGACTCTGATTCATATCGAATGGAATGCCATAGCCATCGACGGACAGGCTGCTTAGGTTGGCATTGCTGCTTAATACATTTACGTACCGAACAACCGAGGCGGTGTTTCCTGCAAGGTCTGTTGCCGTATAAGTCAGTTCGTAAGTACCAGGAACGTTAGTGTCGACTGCACCGTTCAGGGTTACAACAGGATCAGCGGGATTCTCGTGATCGGATACGCTAACACCTTGATCCAAATAAGTCTCGCCTTGCGGAATCGTAATGGACGCAGGCCCTTTT
>NZ_JCAUBA010000032.1:0-63968 GCF_059692235.1 Paenibacillus sp. J2R1T-4
TCCGCTCGACTTGCATGTATTAGGCACGCCGCCAGCGTTCGTCCTGAGCCAGGATCAAACTCTCCATAAAGGTAGAAATTTGACTTGCTCTTAAAACGAGTCTAGCTTGTTATCGACCATTTGGCCGTTAAAACTTGCACGTTCGTTGTTCAGTTTTCAAGGAACAATCTCTTGCTTGTTGGCACCGTTTCAGCGGCGACCTATATAAGATATCATAAAGCTTATCCGGATTGCAAGTGTTATTTTTAATAAAATTTCCGACACAAAAAGAAACGCCCAGATAACGAAGGACTACTTCGTTTATCTAGACGTATTGTATGCCTAACAAGCCGGTTAATCCAAGCTGCGATCCCGCATAGATGGGAACAACAACACATCACGAATAGACGGAGAATCGGTCAATAGCATCACCAATCGATCGATCCCGATTCCGAGTCCTCCTGTTGGAGGCATGCCATACTCAAGTGCACGGAGGAAGTCTTCGTCCATCTCATGCGCTTCGTCGTTGCCATGCTCACGCTCAACAAGCTGAGCTTCGAACCGCTCACGCTGATCGATCGGATCGTTCAATTCCGTGAATGCATTCGCATGCTCACGGCCCACGATGAATAGCTCGAACCTGTCAGTGAACCGCGGATCTTGTTCATTTTTCTTGGCTAGTGGAGAAATAGCAACTGGATGACCCGTAATGAAGGTAGGCTGAATTAGTGTAGGCTCAACAAAATGCTCAAAGAAAGCATTCACGATATGCCCGAAAGTCATGTTGGTCTCAACTGGCACCTTATGCTCCTTAGCCAAACGATGCGCTTCCTCATCACTAATAGGCTCATTGAAGTTGACTCCAACTACTTCACGGATAGCATCCACCATAGAGATACGGCGCCAAGGCGTTGTTAAGCTGACAGGTTGACCTTGATACGTGATTTCCGTAGAGCCGAGCAGCTCTTGTGATAAATGTGCAATCAGGTTCTCTGTCAAACTCATTATATCCAAGTAATCCGCATAGGCCTCGTACAATTCAATCATCGTAAATTCCGGATTATGGCGGGTCGAAACTCCCTCATTCCGGTATACGCGGCCAATCTCATATACTTTCTCAAGACCGCCGACGATCAATCGCTTCAGGTGCAGCTCAATCGCGATACGCATGTGCAATTGCATATCCAGGGCATTATGATGCGTAATAAACGGACGTGCAGCCGCTCCACCTGCAACTGAATGCAGCGTAGGTGTCTCCACTTCCAAGTAACCTTGCGCATCCAGATAACGGCGCATCGCCGAAATAATTTTGGATCGCAGAATAAACGTGTCCTGTACTTCAGGATTAACGATAAGATCGACATAACGCTGGCGATAGCGAAGCTCCACATCCTTTAACCCGTGGAATTTCTCAGGCAATGGATAGATCGACTTAGAGAGAACCTCTAGTGAATTAACCTTTATTGAAGTTTCGCCTGTCTTGGTTTTGAATACCGTTCCTTTAACCCCTACGATATCGCCGAGATCCAGGATATCAAACGCTTTGTACAATGTACTGCCGATCGCATCTTCTCGGACATAGATCTGAATTTTTCCAGTCAAGTCCTGAATATGGGCAAAGCTGGCTTTCCCCATTCCGCGCTTCTGCATGATCCGGCCAGCAACTGTAACTTCAACGTCCTTAGCTTCCAATTCTTCTTTGGGCATTGGCTCGTATTCGCTCAAGATCGCCTTGGCGTGATGGCTGCGCTCGAACTTTTTGCCGAAGGGATCAACGCCTAATTTGCGAAGCTCGTCCAATTTGTTGCGTCGGATGACCAATAATTCGTTCTCATTCAATTCCAATTCCTGACTCATTCTTATTCACTCCTATAAATAACCGATGTAAAGCCGGACACGTCTTAACCTAAAGCTCGATTAAACAAAAAAGCTCCCGAAGGAAGCTTATCCGTTGGCGTTACTTCTTAATGTCGATAATCTTATACTGGATGACCCCTGCAGGAACCTGTACGTCTACGACCGCATCTCTTTTCTTGCCTAACAACGCCCTGCCTACAGGACTTTCATTAGAAATCTTGTTAAGCAATGGGTCAGATTCGGCTGTGCCCACGATCGTATATTCGACATTCTCATTGAATTCCATATCTTCAAGGGTCACGATACTGCCTACACTGACAGTTTCGATATCCACATCGTCGTTATTAATAATTCTAGCATTACGTAACATCTTCTCAAGTGTGATAACGCGTCCTTCAATAAAGGCCTGTTCGTTCTTAGCATCCTCATATTCCGAGTTCTCGCTAATATCACCGTATCCAATCGCTACCTTAATCCGTTCGGCCACTTCACGACGTTTCACGGATTTCAAAAACTCAAGCTCATCTTCAAGCCTCTTTAGGCCATCAAGTGTAAGAAGGACTTCCTTTTCTGACATATTAACAAATCTCCCGTCATGTGAAGATTTTCATACTGGGAACCGTAGCATCGATTACGTATGAATTTCACTCATTTAATATATTAACCATGTCAGCCCAAGATGACAGTAGGAAAGTATGGTTTTACCGGAAGCCAATCATCTATTGGATGATTATATTTCAACCCGAATGAAATGTCAATCGCAACCAATCCGGGTAAAACCATGGTTTTACCCGTTCTATTCCGCTGTTTCCTGGACCTTTCCCAAGTAGACTTTAGTGAACTAATGCTTGTGAATCTTCCTCTTGGTCGGCTTCTCCGCTATTCACAAACTCGAGCAAGGTGTGGGCCATCTGATCACGACGAGTATGCTCCATCACAGAGTCCTTGACGCGAGCTGAGCCGCGCAACCCTTTTAAATACCAGGCCATGTGCTTGCGCATTTCCCTAACCGCCACGTTCTCACCCTTCAAATCGACCAATCGATCCAAATGAAGCAGAGCAATACGCATTTTCTCAGCTGCGCCTGGTTCCGGCAGCAGTTCTCCGGTAGTTAAATATTGAATAGTCCGATAGAGCATCCAGGGATTGCCGAGCGCCGCACGACCGATCATTACGCCGTCACAGCCTGTATGATCCAATAGCTTCTTGGCGTCCTCAGGCGTGAAAACATCACCGTTACCAATGACCGGAATCGAAACCGACTCCTTCACTTCCTTGATAATATCCCAGTTGGCTTTGCCGCTGTACATCTGTACTCTTGTCCGGCCGTGCACACTGACAGCAGAACCGCCGCCGTTCTCTACGGCCTTGGCATTCTGCACTGCATAAACGTGATCATCATCCCAGCCGATTCGCATTTTAACCGTAACAGGTTTGTTCACGGAACGGACAACCTCGGTGACCATCTTCTCAATTTTTGCAGGATCGAGCAACCAGCGAGCCCCGGCATCGCACTTCGTTATCTTGGGTACGGGGCAGCCCATATTAATATCTATGATATCTGCATTGGTGTGCTGATCGACAATCTTCGCTGCTTCAACGAGTGATTGGGTGTCGCCTCCGAATATTTGGAGACTGAGCGGTTTCTCACGTTCGTCTACGTAAAGCATTTCCATGGTGCGTTGATTGCCGTGGAGAATGGCCTTGTCGCTTACCATCTCCGCGCACACCAACCCGCAGCCGAATTCCTTCGCGATTAGTCGGAATGCAGGGTTGCACACGCCAGCCATTGGCGCCAACACGACATTGTTATTAGTAGATACGTTCCCGATTTGTAACATTATTGATCCTCTCCTTCCTTACGTACTGGCAATAGTTCTGCAGGGTCTATGTTGAGTGCATCCGCAATCTTTTGCATAATTCTTGCTTCAGCTTTGCGGCTTCCCCGCTCAATTGCCCCTAATATAGCTATAGAAACGCCCATTCGCTGAGCCAATTCATCTTGAGTAAATCCTTTTAGCTTACGAAAAGCTCTTACGCGTTGGGCGATTTGGTTCTTTTCCACAGTCTAACGCCTTCCTTTCCTTCCAGTTTGTCCAGATCCTGCTCCAGAGAAACAGCATCTTCCGGTTGCATTGGACGAAGAACATCGAGCAGCGGAATGAGCACGAAAGCACGTTCCCGCATACGAGGGTGAGGGACCGATAGTTCAGCAGATTGGACCTCCACCCTGTCATAGCCCGTATCCATACCCGTGGTACTTCCCTCGTATAAAAGTAATAAATCGAGATCAATAGTGCGGGGGCCCCAACGAATATCTCGTGTTCGACCTAATCTCAACTCAGCAGCGGCCATCTCGTGATAAAGCTGGCTGGGAGATAATCCGGTACGGACCGCGATAACTTGATTAAGAAAAGCAGCTTGCTCCAAGTAACCTACAGGATCTGTTTCATATATGGGGGACTCACTGGCTATTTCAACTGACGGGTGCTGCTGAAGTTGATCTTTTGCATCAGCAAGAAATTGTTCTCTCTCCCCTTGGTTCGAGCCAAGTCCGATGTATGCAATATAAATGTGCTGCTGTACCACGATTCATGCCCGCTTTCTAAGAATGTGCACGGTAACCCCTTCGAAATGAGTGTCGAAAGGGGGGTGAGGCTTCGTTAATCGAACCGCGACATCATTTACACTAGTATACTGATGCAGCAGATCGGATGCAATGGCTTCCGCCAAAGCCTCAATTAGACGGAACGGCTCGCCCTGGACTATGGCTTTCACCCGTTCGTATACCTCGGCATAATTGACCGTGTGGTTCAGATCGTCTGACTGACCAGCCCGAGCAAGGTCGATCGACAGCTCAACATCCGCATGAAACCGCTGGCCAAGCTTGTTTTCTTCTGGGAATACACCATGATAGCCGTAAAATTGCATGCCTTTCAATTCAATTTTGTCCATCTCTATATCCGCCTCTCACAATGGCATCGGCCATTATTGCAATACGCTTCATTTCTCGGACGTCATGAACCCTTACGATGTTGCACCCTTGGGCAATCCCAAGCGCTACTGTAGTTGCCGTTCCTTCTACTGTATCATTGGCGGGAAGCTGCAGCGTTTTTTGAATGACGCTCTTCCTGGAAGTTGCTAGAAGGATAGGGTATCCGAGCTCTGCGATAAGGTACATATTGGACAGCAATAACAAATTCTGTTCATATGACTTGGCAAATCCGATTCCGGGATCCAATATGATCTGTTCGGAAGAGACACCTGCATTTAATGCGATCCTGACGCTGCTGCGCAAATCTTCGACTACATCTAGCAGAAAATCATTATATTCAGCCTTCTGGCGGTTATGCATTAGCACCACTGGGCATTTATAAGTTATTGCAACTTGGGCTAAGTCGGTGTCGCCTCGAAAGCCCCATATATCGTTGATGATATGAGCGCCCGCTTCCAAAGCCTGCCTGGCAACTTCAGCTTTATAGGTGTCCACGGAGATCGGAACTGGCAACCCTGCTTTCACCAGAGCAGCTACGACAGGTACAACTCTCGATAATTCATCCTCCACCGATACCTTGGCGGCTCCAGGGCGTGTAGATTCCCCTCCAATATCAATAATATCGGCTCCCTCCGCTACCATTTGCATAGCCCGCTTAACGGCAACATCAGGGGAACTGTAAAGTCCGCCATCGGAGAATGAATCTGGGGTCACGTTAAGAATCCCCATAATTAGAGTTCGACTGCGCATATCCAGCGTCAGATTCCGACAAGCCATGACGTGTCCTCCACGAAGCACCCTATCATGTTGGACAGGTTTCCACAAAGGTAATGACAGGAACGATGCGGTATCTAACTTCTCATTCATAAGTACACCTCCTGTAAGCTTCCATTAGCTGCCGGGTCCAAGGTTCTGCTTCGTTAAGCCCCTTACCTACTACAGTTACTTCTCCTTGCCCGTCGAAACACTTGCAAATAGGCACTAACTCTTGAATGGAGTTGGTTATGAACAACTCCTCTGAAGCCGCAACTTCATCCCAACGATACCAACCCTCTTCAGTTGGAAGACCGATCTGAGCGGCCAGCTCCAATACGAGTCCTCTTGTGATCCCTGGAAGAATCCCTGTGTCCAGATGAGGCGTGCATAATACGCCGTCTCGAATAAGGAACACATTACTGACGATACCCTCCGCCGCAAAACCCCGCTGATCCAAAAAAAGCCCTTCAGCCCCTACGGCCCAAGGATAGCCTAGCATTTCCCGCTTTGCTCCTATATTATTCATATAGTGGAATGATTTCAAACGAACCGCACCTTCTGGTGTATTGCGAGTAGTTTGCAATAGCTGCAGCGGCTTCCCCCTTACCAGAACGCTTGGATCAGAAGGCGGCAAATCCTTGATATAAATAATGACGTTGGGGTGGTTGTAGGAGGACGCAGGAAGACCAAGGGCTTCCGTTCCAGCAGACACAGAGAGTCTGATATAAGCTTCTTCCAGATTGTTCGCTTCGAGCAGCAGAGCAATCTGTTCACGAAGCTCCGCCTCATCCGGCCTATACTCAATAGCAAGCTGACGACAAGCTTCTGTCAATCGACGCAGATGGCGATCCAGCAGAAAGGGGTGCCCTCCGTAAGTGCGAAACGTCTCGAACACTCCCATCCCATACAAAAAGCCGTGATCATACACCGAGATCACGGCTTCTCGCGCATCTATCACATGGCCATTCATCCAGATTTTCATCGGTTAATCGCTAAAAAATTACGCAGAAGTTGGTGGCCATGATCCGTGATAATCGATTCCGGGTGAAATTGAACACCTTCAATCTGATACTTCTTGTGCCGGAGCCCCATGATCTCCCCTTCTTTGGTCTCTGCCGAGATTTCCAAGCAATCCGGAAGCGTCTCTCTCCGCACAATCAAAGAATGGTATCTGGTGGCGGTATAAGGAGATGGAATACCCTCGAAAATCGAGCGTCCATCATGATAAATCTCAGATGTCTTGCCATGCATCAGCTTGTCCGCTCTTACAACTTCTCCTCCAAATACTTGTCCGATCGATTGGTGACCCAGACACACCCCGAGTATAGGTACTACTCCTTTGAAATGTTCAATTAGTTCTAGGCTGATGCCTGCTTCATTAGGTGTGCACGGTCCCGGCGATATAAGAATATGGGATGGCTTCAGGGCTTCAATGCCGGCCAAGTCGATTTGATCGTTGCGATGTACAACGACTTCCTCGCCAAGCTCCCCTAAATATTGCACCAAATTGTAAGTAAACGAGTCATAATTGTCGATAACCAGAATCATCTCGTCTCAGCTCCTCTCACGCTCTCACTAAACTGAATTGCTTTCCATAACGCCTTAGCTTTGTTCAAGGATTCCATATATTCCAACTCCGGGACCGAATCAATAACGATACCCGCTCCTGCCTGGAATTGTCCGATTCCATCTTGAACAACCATTGTGCGTATAATTATATTTAATTCCATATTCCCATTATAGTCAATCCATCCGATCGAGCCCGTATAAGGCCCTCTCCTTACAGGCTCAAGCTCATCTATGATTTCCATCGTGCGAACTTTCGGCGCACCTGTAATTGTACCGCCGGGAAAGGTAGCTGCGATGGCATCAAATGTGTGTTTACCTTCTGCAAGCTGGCCACGAACGTTAGACACAATATGCATCACATGGGAATAATATTCAATAACCATGAACTCGTCAACCTTTACGGTTCCGTATTGAGAGATACGACCAAGGTCATTACGCAGCAAATCCACTAGCATAACGTGTTCCGCCCGTTCCTTCTCATTGACTATCAGCTCATCCGCCAATCGTATGTCTTCCGCAGCACTGCCGCCTCTTGGACGTGTCCCCGCAATGGGACGTGTCTCCAGAACACCATCGACTAACCGGACAAGTAATTCAGGCGAACCCGAGACAAGGGACAACTCCGGAAAACGAATCAGCCCCATATAAGGGGATGGATTGATCAATCGAAGACATTCATATATATGCTCAGGTGAAGTTTGGAGCTTCCGATCCTGCCTCACCGATAAATTCACTTGAAAAACGTCGCCTTGACTAATATACCGTTGCACTTGCCGAACTGCTTCCATGTAAGCTTCCTTGCTGAATACCTTGATGGTGTCCGTCATGGACTCGACATCAATATGCAGCCAATTGGGGTCCGCAGCGATTTGGGTCAGGCTGTTATTACGGACCATCGCTTCTTCATCTATGGATGCCAATTCATCCAGCTTGTTCCATAGGTCAGCCATTTGCTCTGTGTAAAGCTCTGCTTCTTCATATAGCCGTCTTAAGGTCCCGTCCGATTGAACATCGCCGATCTCATTCGAAGGTAAATGTATATGTACGGTACAGTATACCGAATGCTCTTCATGATCTACGACCCATAGCTCATCTGTTCTCATCCAGTAGTAATCCGGGATTCTGCCATCATCCCGTGCATGCGCAGGCAGCTTCTCAATGGACCGGGCAACATCATATCCCCAATAACCGACACAACCCCCCATGAATTTAGGAGTGCCGGGAACTCTTGGAGAATGATAGGCCGCCATCCACTCCCGTACGACATTCAAAGGCGTGCCTATTGCCTCCATAACTTTACCGCTGACTACACCATTATTGACTTCAAAGTTCGTAATCCAAGCCAGATTACCTCTACCCTGAATGGTAGATGGTGTGCGCAGGCCAAGCATGGTATACCGCCCGCCCTTCCCGCTCTCCAACACAAAAGAGCAAGGATCAGCCATCTTCCAAGCTGGCTCCCATGTAGCCATCCTGTCACGTTGAAGAGGAATTCGACGAATAAATGGCAGGTGTGTATAGCGTTCCGCCCATTGCTGCCATTGTTGCAACGAAGTTAAAATCAAGGAGCCCCCTCCTGACGACTGAAAGAAATTAAACACGCCCCTCGATGCGAGGGGCGCCGTTCATGCTAGTATAACCGATAATCCTATTATTCGTCTATTCGTCGAATTGATACAGTGGAGTGCTCAAGTAACGCTCTCCATTGCTTGGAAGAATAGCGACAACGCGCTTGCCTTTGCCTAGTTCCTTTGCGACCTTAAGCGCTGCGAATATAGCTGCGCCCGAGGAAATGCCGCCCAGAATTCCTTCTTCCTTGGCCACGCGGCGGGAAGTTTCGAAAGCATCTTCATTCTCGACTGTGATAACTTCGTCGTAAATGCTTGTATTCAGAATATCAGGTACGAAGCCCGCACCGATCCCTTGAATTTTGTGAGGACCTGGCTTACCGCCGGAAAGAACAGGGGAAGCGGATGGCTCTACTGCGTAGATCTTGATGTCCGGGAAGTTCTCTTTCAATATGGAACCTGCACCTGTGATCGTGCCGCCTGTTCCAATACCAGAGATGAATGCATCCAGCTTACCGTCATGGCCATTGATCGCTTCCACGATTTCTGGACCTGTAGTTTCAAGATGCACCTTAACATTCGCTTGATTCTTGAATTGTTGCGGAATGAAGTAAGTTGCGTTCTCAGCAGCCAAATCTTCGGCACGCTTGATTGCGCCTTTCATTCCTTCCGGTCCTGGTGTCAGAATCAATTGGGCTCCATAGGCGCGAAGCAGGTTGCGGCGCTCAATACTCATTGTTTCTGGCATTACCAGGATTGCTTTGTAGCCCTTGGCTGCCGCTACCATCGCAAGTCCAATTCCTGTATTTCCGCTCGTAGGCTCGATGATCGTATCGCCGGGTTTTAGCTTGCCTTCCTTCTCAGCCGTCTCGATCATGCTGATCGCAATACGGTCCTTCACGCTAGCTCCCGGGTTCTGATATTCCAATTTAACGTAAATCTCAGCATAGTCGTCAGGAACAACTCGGTTTAATCTAACCAGAGGGGTATCCCCAATTAATTGTGTGATGCTTTGTACTAATTTCGCCATCGTAAACCCTCCCAAGGTCCTAATTATTATTCCGAGTAAAACTGTCGGCTTTATTACTTTTTATCTTATCAATGGGCCTATTGAATGTCAACACTAATTTGTCAGGAGAAGCCAAATTATTTGAATTCTGGCATAAGGACTGTCGCCTTGTGACTCTCCCGTATTCTATTCAACAGTTCCTTCAACGGAACAGCCTTCTGCAGCGCTAACTCATGACGTATAAACTCCCTGGTATCCGCGTCGATAGTCTTATTCGTTTCTTTTTTCTCTAATAGCTGCAATATCACAAATCCATTCTTAGAAGGAATCGGTTTGCTAAGCTCGTTTACCTTCAGCGTGCGGGCTGTCTGAACGATATAAGGAGGCAGGAACGGATCTGTGTCCTCGACCCACCCTATATCCCCGCCCTGCCTTGCCGACTCTGTATCTGTTGAACGCTCTTTGGCCAATACACCGAAATCATATCCATTGTTCCAATCCACTATGAACTGGTTAGCTTCTTCCTTGGTTTTGACCTCCGCCTTCAGCAGATGATAACGAATGAAGCTCTTGAATTCCTCCGGATGCTCCTGTATGTACTTTTGCACTTCAGCATCAGAGACTTTGATATTCCTCGTCGCAAGCCGCTCCAAGAGCAGCTTGTAATACACATCTTCACTAAGCTCCGATTTGGTCAAGCCCAACTGCTCTTTCATCGATTTGTAAAAGTCTTCCTCGCTCTCATACCCGTGCTGCATACGTACTAATTCTTTATCTATTTCTTCACGCGTCACTTTGACTTGTAGTTCACCGGCTTCTTGACGAATCGCTTCCCGATCTATCAGTAAGTTCAACAGCTCCGCTCCATACTTATCTTGCAAGCGGCTTATCAGATCTTGATATTTAATCTTAGTGTCACCGACAATGGCAACGACTTGCTCCGGATTCTTCTGCCCGCCTTGATTAGGGGATACAGTAGGCTGCGGAGGATTCGTTTGCGCTTGTTTCCCATTGCTCAGCAAGATCGTCAGTACCAGTATGCAGGCCAGCAAGAATACGATTGCTCCCCAAAGAAGTTTGACACTCCTCATCCTGATTTCTCCTCTATCTCTTATCCCAATTTCTACCGATTATAACATTCTTTCTCTATGTTGTTTTGTTAATTAAAGCTTGCAGCTGTTGTTCGTCAAAATGATAAGCTTCGTTGCAGAAATGACATACGACCTCAGCCTGCCCTTGCTCCTCAAGTAGAGACTCCAGCTCTTCACGGCCTAAGCTGACCAAGGTCTGCTCCACACGCTCCTGCGAGCATTTGCAGCGAAAATGAAGCTCCATCCGTTCTTTCACCTCAACACCCTCAAGCAGCTCTTCGAGAATTTGCTCCAACTGCTTCCCCTCATCCAACATCGCCGTAATAGGAGGAAGCTGGGACAACCGGACTTCGAGCTCACCGATTTCTTCATCGGTCATGCCAGGCATAAGTTGAATAATGAATCCGCCAGATGCCTTCACAGAAGAGTCAATATCTACTAGAACACCTAATGCTACTGCAGAAGGAGTCTGCTCGGATTTGGCAAAATAGTATGTGAAATCATCGCCAAGCTCACCCGAAACAATGGGGGTGCTGCCGCGGTAAGGCTCCTTCATGCCAAGATCTTTAATAATGTAGATAAAGCCGTCCATTCCGACAGCTCCTCTAACGTCCAGCTTGCCTTTCTCATTAAGAGGAAGATCTACTGTAGGATCGTCCACATATCCGCGAAGATCCCCTTTGGCATTGGCATCCACGACGATTTGCCCTATGGGACCATCTCCCTTTACCTGCACAGTCAGCTTCTCTTCACCTTTCATCATTGCGCCCATCATGGCACCAGCCGTTAACGTACGTCCCAAAGCCGCTGTCGCTACTGGGCTGGTATGATGCCGACCACGCAGCTCCTCCAGTATACCGGTGGTATTAGCAGCAAAAGCTCTTACCTTACCGTCTAATGCAGTTCCGCGTATCAAATAATTTTGTTGCATCTAATGTCCTCCGCTCTAGCTGTTTCGTTCATATATGATTTGCAAGCCTTGAAGGGTCAACAATGGATTCACGATCTGAATCGTCCGAGACTCTCCGGAGATCAACTCGGCCAAACCGCCTGTCGCCACAACCTTAGTCTTTGTCTTATATTCTTCCTCGATTCGTTGAACAATACCGTCTACTTGGCCGGCAAACCCAAAAATGATCCCGGCTTGCATCGACGTTACCGTACTGCGCCCTACTGTGCTTTTAGGCCTAACGAGCTCAATCCGAGGCAATTTGGCGGCCTTCTGATACAAAGCTTCCGTTGAAATCCCAATTCCAGGCGCTATTGCCCCGCCAATATATTGGGCCTTCTCATCAATGTAGCAAAAAGTAGTGGCTGTGCCGAAATCGACGACGATGAGAGGCGGTCCATACAGCTCAATGGCAGCTACCGCATTTACGATGCGATCCGCTCCTACTTCACGCGGGTTCTCATAACGGATGTTCAGCCCTGTTCGGGTGCCAGGCCCCACGAACATCGCTTTTTTATGCAAATATTTATCGCAGATATTTTCTAAAATATGAATCATAGGAGGCACAACGGATGAAATCATCACACCTTTAATTTGATTAACCGTTATGCCTGCGTAATGAAACAAATTGTAAAACATGATGCCATACTCATCTACGGTTGAAGAGCGGTTCGTGCTTACTCTCCAATGGTGAAGCAGCTGCTTTCCCTCATATAGACCAAGTACAATGTTAGTATTCCCTACATCGACGACCAGAATCATGCGCTGGGCCCCTTCTTAGTGTCAAGATCCAAGCTGATATCTAGTGATTGAACTGAATAGGTTAATCGTCCGACGGATATGACGTCCACTCCAGTGAGTGCTATCGAATGCAACGTCTCCAGCGTAACAGAGCCTGATGCTTCGATAATGACATGGGGAGCCGCTTGACGAATACGTTTCACTGCTTCCGTCATTCGCCCGTTATCCATATTATCGAGCAAGATGATGTCTGCTCCGGCCGAAATGGCCTGCTCCATCTCATCGAATGATTCCACTTCCACTTCGATCTTCATGGTATGCGGAATGCCCTCACGTGCTGCGCGAACGGCTAATTCAATGCCTCCCGCACCTTTAATATGATTATCCTTGATCATAACCGCATCATAGAGACCGAACCGGTGATTGTGCCCTCCGCCTACACGAACAGCATACTTCTCCAACATGCGATGTCCAGGCGTTGTCTTGCGAGTATCGACCAGACGAACAGGCAGGTTCTCTAATGCATTCACATATTCATTCGTGCGTGTTGCAATTCCAGATAAACGTTGCATCAGATTCAGAGCAAGCCGTTCCCCAAGTAGGATACTCCTGGCGCTGCCGCTTACTTCAGCCAGGACCGTGCCCTTGGTAACGGATTCTCCCTCTTCAACCAACGGAACAAACTGCAGTTCTGGATCCACGATTGCAAAAACTTGTTTCGCTATAGGCAGTCCTGCAATGGTGCCGGATTCCTTCACATGAATAATACCTTTAGACCGGCGGTCCAAAGGTATAGTCGTCGCTGTCGTCATATCGCCAGTACCAATGTCTTCCTCTAACCATAGACGGATATTCCGGCTCAAAAGTTCCTGATTCAACAACATTTCTTTAGTCATGAATGCGTTCCTCCGTAAACCCTTTATCTCGTTCCATCACGATATGTTTGCGCCAGATCAGATCATCCCTCTCAGGGAAATCTTGACGATAATGTCCGCCCCGGCTCTCTTCCCGATTCAAGGCCGATTGCGTCGTTAGTAATGCGCATGTGAGCAGATTGGCAAATTCAATTTCTTCCCTCTTCGTAAGGCAAGACTCGAATACTGACAATTGTCGTTTCAGCTCCTCGAGACCCTTCTCTAACCCCTTGGCATTTCGAACCAACCCGACGTACCTAAGCATGATCTTCTGCAGCTTCAACCGTTTCTCCACAATGGCTTGCATAGGCCCTACCGGTTTATGGCTATGTTCTGAAAAGTCATCTGTTACATCCTGATCCGTTAATCCTGCGATATGCTGAATGATACGACGGCCGAATACGATTGCTTCGGATAATGAATTGCTTGCCAGTCGATTCGCTCCGTGGACACCGGTAGAGGACACTTCTCCGCAAGCATATAACCGTTTAATGGAAGTCTGCCCGTTCAAATCGGTCCGAATCCCGCCCATCATATAATGAGCCGCTGGTGCAACAGGAATCCAATCGGTAGTCACGTCCAGACCATAGGTCAAGCAATATTCGTAAATATTAGGAAACCGGTGTCTCACCATATCTGCAGATTCGTGCGTAATATCAATATACACGAAAGTAGATTTGGTATCCTCCATTTCATTCACAATCGCTCTGGCCACAATATCTCGCGGAGCCAGCTCGAGTAGCGGGTGCACCTTTTCCATGAACCGCTCTCCCTTAATGTTGCGCAGAACAGCTCCTTCTCCACGCAGAGCTTCTGAGATTAAGAAGCGCGGAGCTCCTGGGTAACACAGGGAGGTAGGATGGAATTGTACGAATTCCATGTCGCGAATTAACGCACCTGCTCGATAGGCCATGGCAATCCCGTCACCTGTGGCGATTTCCGGGTTGGTCGTGTATCTGTATAACTGTCCAGTGCCGCCGGAGCACAAGATAATAGCCTTTGCCTGCACATAGATGCGTTGCCCGTCCGGCTTTTGAACCAGAACCCCTTTACACTCATTCTGATAAGTTATTAAGTCAATCACATAATGATCGTCCCATATTTGAATCTTCTCGCTTTGTTTCGTCTTCTCCGACAGGGCACGCACAATCTCTGCCCCTGTGGCATCCCCCTGTGCATGCAGAATACGTCGTTGGCTATGAGCACCTTCCTTGGTAAGAGCGAACTCGCCGTTCTCCAGATCGAATTGGGTACCCAACCGAATAAGATCCTTAACGCCTTCGGGTCCTTCATGTACAAGCACATCTACGGCTTCATGGTCACACAGCCCGGCTCCAGCAATTAACGTATCCTGCCGGTGATATTCTGGCGAATCTTCATCTGAGATTACGGCTGCAATTCCCCCTTGGGCATAACGGGTATTGCTGTCCAGCAAGGATTTCTTCGTTATCATAAGCACTTCATGCGTTTCACTGGCTCGGATAGCTGTGAATAATCCCGCGATCCCCGCGCCAATAACTACAACATCCGTTTGTACATGAGGCAGCTCATCAAGCGAGAAATCGACCAAATAACGTGGTATCATACCATTCACCTTTTATGGGCAAGAGAGTAGCGCATGCTACTTAACTTGTAACATGCGCTCTAGGGAGAGTCGTGCTTGTTCAGCAACTTGAGGCGGTACATAGATTTGTGGTTGCATCGTCTCCATGCAACGAACAATTTTCTTAAGATTGTTTACTTTCATATTCGGGCATACGAGAAATTTAGTAGCAAAGTGGAAGGTCTTGTTCGGGCTATCCATTCTTAATTGATACCCTGTTCCATCCTCTGTACCGACTATAAATTCCTGGCAGTCCGATTCTTTACAATATTTGATAATGGCAGTAGTGCTTCCTACAAAATCACCAAGCTGTACAACCTCAGGACGACATTCCGGGTGGACGACGAACTGCGCATTCGGGTGTTTGGCTTTCATCTCCATAACATCCTTGACCGTCAACATGTCATGGGTGTTACAGTACCCTTCCCAAATAATCATTTTCTTGTCCGTAAACTTGGATACATAGTCGCCCAGATTTTTGTCCGGCACCCATATGATCTCATCCGAATCCACGGATTGGATAACCTTTACTGCATTAGCTGAAGTACAGCAAATATCAGTCTCCGCCTTAATCTCAGCAGAGGAGTTAATGTATGTCACTACGGCAGCGTTAGGATGCTGTCGCTTAAGCGCTTTGAGGCCTTCGACATTGACCATATCCGCCATGGGGCAACCTGCACGCTCGTCTGGAATAATGACTGTCTTGTTAGGAGCGAGGATCTTAGCGCTCTCCCCCATAAAGTGCACTCCGCAAAATACGATCACCTCAGCATCGGTCTGAGCTGCTTTCTGAGCCAGCAAGAAGGAATCACCTCGAAAATCAGCGACTTCCTGAACTTCATCCCTCTGATAATAGTGGGCAAGTATGATGGCATTCCGTTCCTTCTTGAGCTCAGCAATTCGCTGCTTGAGTTCACGGTTCTGCTCAGCTTTACGCTCTAACGCCAATGCTTCCATGTTAGGTCCCCTTCCTTCCATCCGAATACGTGAAAAAGTTCACGCATTAGTCTATTGTAAAAAATACGTAATTTCTCTTTCTAATATACCCTTATTATGAACAGCGACTTTGCAAAATAGCAGTACTCGCGAAAGGGTACATTTTACAACTAATTTACACAACCTGACACAGACTGTCAATGACCAAAAACCATGATTTTGGCGGGTTAAGAAGGTTGGCTTGTAAAAAATCCGGCATCTCCACGAGGGATTGCCGGATTTCGCTTTATTCATCCTTTGGTTCTTTCTTATCGCGATCGAAATCGAGCTTGTTCGCATCGCCTGTTCCGTCTTGAGTGTTAATGTTAACCTTCAGCTGCTCATCGAAGCTGGCCCAATCATCGGACTTCTCCAGTTCTTTATCCGTCACTTTGCCATGCTCGAGCAATTGAGCGATCTGCTCTCTGTCGAGTGTTTCTCTTTCAAGCAAGGCGTTAGCAATCAAATGAACTTGATCCGCATATTGGGTCAAAATTTCTTTGGCTCTGTTGTAACAACGGCTGATTAGGTTCTGCATTTCTTTGTCGATCTCATAAGCAATCGCATCGCTGTAGTTCTGCTCATGACCAATATCGCGTCCAAGGAATACTTGACCTTGGGTCTGACCGAATTGCATCGGTCCGAGCTTCTCGCTCATTCCATATTCCATGATCATACTGCGAGCAATACCAGTTGCTTTGCGGAAGTCATCAAAAGCCCCGGTTCCAACTTCACCGATGTACATTTCCTCGGATACGCGACCGCCTAGCAATCCAGTTATCCGATCAATCAGTTCGGACTTCGTGGCCAGCAATCGGTCCTCTCCGTCCTTCGGAATACTTAGCACATATCCACCCGCGCGACCGCGAGGCACGATCGTAACCTTGTGCACTACGTCAGCATTCTTCTCATAGTACCCAATGATCGCGTGTCCTGCTTCATGATAAGCTATGGTGCGCTTCTCGCGTTCGCTGATTACACGGCTCTTCTTCTGTGTTCCGACGATAACGCGGTCAAATGCTTCCTCGATCTCATCCATCGAGATATCCTTACGGCTGCGTCGGGCTGCGATCAACGCCGCTTCATTCAGCAGATTCTCCAGATCAGCACCGGTAAACCCAGTGGTATAGCGCGATAACACTTCCAACTTAACGTCCTTATTAAGAGGCTTGTTGCGAGCATGTACCTTAAGTACTGCTTCGCGGCCTTTCACATCTGGGCGATCAACTGTTATCTGACGGTCGAAGCGGCCTGGACGCAAGAGTGCAGGATCCAGAATGTCCGGTCGGTTCGTTGCAGCAACGATAATAATCCCCTCGTTGGCTCCGAAGCCGTCCATCTCAACAAGCAATTGATTGAGCGTCTGCTCGCGTTCGTCATGACCTCCGCCTAATCCGGCGCCGCGTTGGCGTCCGACTGCGTCGATCTCGTCGATAAAGATAATACAAGGCGCATTCTTCTTCGCGTTCTCGAATAGATCACGGACACGGGAAGCACCTACACCAACAAACATCTCTACGAAGTCAGAACCGCTGATGCTGAAGAACGGCGTGCCTGCTTCTCCCGCAACAGCACGAGCTAGAAGCGTCTTCCCTGTTCCCGGAGGCCCTACTAACAAGACCCCTTTGGGGATACGAGCGCCTAAGGCTGCGAACTTGCGTGGATCCTTCAAGAATTCAACTACTTCCACCAGCTCTTGTTTCTCTTCGTCTGCGCCGGCTACATCGTCAAACGTAACCCTCTTCTTCTCTTCATTGTAGAGACGGGCTCGGCTCTTGCCGAAATTCATTACTTTTCCGCCGCCGCCTTGAGCCTGGTTAAGCAAGAAGAAGAACAGGATGAAGATGATGACAAACGGAATAATGGAAGTCAGGAACGTAATCCAGACGTTGTCCCCGTCCATCTTCTCATGGATTTCCTTGTTAACAGTGCTTTGCTCTAATAGATCAATCACCCGTTCACCGAAAGGAGCGTGTGTTTCGAAGAGCAGCTTATCTGTATCTGTAGCGGATTGTTTAAATTTCCCCCGAATCAGATAGGTGTAACCGTCAAACTTAACCGACACTTCATCGACATTATTGTCCTTCAGCTCTTGACGGAACTGGGTATAGTCGATCGTTTGCTTGGTATCGTTCTGATTGCTGATGAAATGAACGATTCCTACGGTAACGAGGAAAATGAGTAAATAAAATCCGGTGTTGCGGATGATCCGATTCATCCCCTACCTCCTCTCAATGACACACGTAATATTTTACCACAGGCGGAGTATGCATCACAATAGAACGAAGATCAGCGATGCATAGCGGCCTTAAACTGCCATTAAGACGAATAAACTTCAGGTTTCAAGATGCCTACATAAGGAAGATTCCGATATTTCTCCGCATAATCCAAGCCATACCCGACAACAAAAGCATCTGGAATCGTGAAGCCTTTATAATCAGACTCCAAATCAACTGTCCGTCGTCCAGGCTTGTCAAATAATGTGACAACTGAGATTGACAATGCGTTGCGTCGCTCCAGAACATCAATTAAATAACTCAGAGTGAGTCCGCTGTCAATAATGTCTTCCACTATAAGTACATTGCGGCCTTCCACGGGAACATCCAAATCCTTAATAATCTTGACTACACCTGAAGACTTGGTTGATTGTCCATAACTCGATACAGCCATGAAGTCCAGCTCAAGAGGAATATCCATCCGCTTGACCAGATCAGCCATGAATATGAATGCGCCTTTCAGCACACAAATGACCAATGGATTGCGTCCCTCGTATTCCTTACTCAGTATCTCGCCTAATTCGGCTACTTTCCGTTGGATCTCTTCTTCGGTGAATAAAACTTCTAGTATATCGTTTTGCACAAATGCCGGTCCCCCTATTCTTAAGCTTACATCTGCCATTCACGCACAAACGGCTTTGCTGCACAAGCTCTTACCCTATACTATGAATACATAGGGGAGCTCATTCTATTTAGGTCGTTCCGAAAAACCAGTGGATTCATGCATTAGGAACGAACCGCATAACTAACACCTCAGTTGTATCAGACGTTAGAAGCGCATGCTTGGATCTGCCAAGACCCGGTATCCAAAGAATCCTTCCGGCGGCATCTTCAATAATAGGGGTTCGCTCCCGCACTCGCTGAGGAACTTTTTTGTCAATGAACATATCCTTTACTTTTTTTGATCCATTTAAACCGAGCGGTTGCATCCTGTCTCCATCACGCCGCTTACGGATCGTAATAGGAAAGCTCACATGGTTTAAGTCAAAAAAAGCCTCCGAGTGGGAGGGACGTTGCCTCGTGTCAGCGTATGTCTCCCCTTCGCGGAAGGATGCCAGCTTGTGTGAAGGCACTTGAGCATCTTGATCTCGGGTAGTAAAAGTCAACGCCCCAGCCCATCTGACGGCAACCTGTCCCTCCAGATGTGAGCGCTCAAGGGTCCCCTTCCATTCGGGTTCATCTAATGTTGTTGATTCGATCTGAGAATGCCTGTTAATCAAAATGCGGTCATACTCCCGACACATAACAGCGCCGCCTTGCAAATGGATCTTCGCGGAAGGAGAATTATCTTGCGAGATCATTTCTCTAATCCGTTCAATCCGGTTAAAGTCCGAAGCATCCGATTCGGAGCACACATAGCTCAATATTAGATGAATCAACCGCCTTTGTAAAGCAATATGCAGAGCCGTAAATGCATTTCTAGAGAAGGCGTAGCCATTCTCATCCTCGGTGACTAGCGACGGCCAAGCACGAGTTGCTTCCTGGTTTATAAAGTCATCTTCCTCAACCATTAAATCGGCTAGACGATTCAAGGACTCGGGAAGCTGCGGGTTAAACGTGAGCAGAGCGGGTATTACATCCAAGCGGATGCGGTTGCGTGTATACTTCCTGGAGCGGTTACTGCTATCCTCTGCATAGGGCAGTTCCTTCTCCAGACAGTAACGAACTAGCTCTGCTTTGTATATACGAAGTAAAGGGCGCACAAGTTCCAAATCGTTTAACGATCGCCGTAACGGAATTCCAGTTAGCCCTGACGGGCCTGTCCCTCTAAGAATACGCATAAGTACAGTCTCCGCTTGGTCGTCCGCGTGATGCGCCGTCACCAACCGTTTAGCGCTTATCTTGGCTGCGGCGGCTGTCAAGAAAGCATAACGCTCCTCACGAGCGGCTGTCTGCGCATTCCCCCCCGTATGACGAATGATATCCGGCATATCCACTATGCCCATCTCGCAAGGAATACCCAGGCTAACGCAAAATGCTTCGACTTGCTGCGCTTCCCGATCCGATTCCTCTCCTCTGAATTGGTGGTTGAGATGTGCTGCTGCTATCTTCCACTCCCACTTATTAGACAATTGATGCAGAATATGAAGAAGAGCCGTAGAATCTGGACCCCCAGATACGGCTGCAAGAAGTGTGTCGCCTCGCTCTATGAGGCAATATTGGCGGATATACCGCTCGATTGTATGAATCAATTCCGCGTCTGAACGCTGCATGATTGCCCCCAGTAGTTAAGATTGTAAAAATATGTAGAGGCTCGAGGCAAACAAAACAAGGGAAACCGCAAAGGCCGTCTGAATCCACAAGCTATACTTGCTGCTCTTTATACGTATGCCGCTCTTCAGCATCAATGAACGCCATTCTCGTTCTGCTTCCTGAGAAGTCTTATATTGACCGGTCAGCGCCTTGACTAATACAGGCTTAAATCTCTTGCAGCTCTCGTATTCATTGGTCAAGGCGATCAAATCCTCCAAGCTGCGATTCTGCGGCACCGATTTCACAAATTCAGCGAAACGATTCCTTGTATCGGACAAATACAGGCAAAGAACGGCAAAGGAAAACAAGTCATAAGCTTCGTCCGCTTTACGCGAACCAGCGTTCCAGAAGCCCCGATCGTACACCTCGGTGAATTGTTTGACTGATCGTCCCATCTCTGTTACACCACCGAAATCCACAAGATCAATCTTACCGAACTCTGAAACCAGGACATTATCCGTCTTCAGATCTCCGAATATGTATTTGCGTCGATGAAGGTTGACTAACTTCTTCAAAATTCCATAATGAATGAGCTCGAACCAATCCATCCCATGCTTTTGCAAATATAACTGCGGATGAATCCCCTTCACATATTTCATGACGTAGAAAGGAAGGCTCCTCTCACCCGTAATCATATTGTCAGCGTCCTGCAGATACGTGTCGTCTGCATTCGGACCTTTGGCCAGTGACTTCAGCACATTCACTTCTAATTGCAGATCTATCGTATCGAACCCGATCTTCAAAGCAAACAACGTCTTACCTGCCCGCACCAAATACACTTGACCATTCGCCCCTTCTCCCAGCAGCCGAACAATCTCATATTTGTTCTTGTTCCATTTTCCATGAATCCAAGTCCCTTCAGCCAGGGTAAGCTTAAACGACGTAGTCACTCCAAATCCCGTCCTTATGGTTGGACCTCGCCTGTTGGAAACGATTCTGTTCGCTATGCTCCTCGCGTTCAGCTGCCTGGAAGGAGAAATGTCGAATGACGGTGCGAATAGCCGGTCCGGTTGGGGTAGTTCCCTTTATGTTTAATTTATAGAACATTTGATTGATTTTTGCAAGGTCAGAACTCCAATCTACAAGAAGATCTGCATCCGCTTGCCCCGGAAAATGAAAGACCGCCATTTCACTCTGCCCTCTTCGGGCCTGCAGACTTAGCAACAGGTCACGACAAGCCTCTTGTGCGGCTCTCAATTTGGTCTTCATGCTGGCACTGGTATCAATCAGCAGGGCAATTCGGAGAGACGCATTCTCGCTCCACTCATCAATAACCCGCACCACTTCACCCCGCTTATGAGGAGGCAATGACTCTAACTCGCCATCACCCAGGATCTGCTTCAGCTCTCGATTCACGACCTGATGCATCGTCTGGACGACCGTTTTGCGAGTCATCATCTGAACGGTCTGCGACAATGCGGCTGGCGTCACCAACCGGCTCATCCCCCCGCCTGCACGGGCAATTTCTGCGATCTCATCCATCCCGCGCTCTCCATGCTGATCGCCCCCGTCCGCAACTCCAATCACATTCACTACGATACCTTCCTGATAAGCATGCGCGGCGGCCGCGATTGGGCTAATTCCTTCGTTGGAGCATCCATCCGTTATAAGAATAATTTGTTTCATCATTAGATATTTTCCTCCCCCTAAGAGATTGAGCCTTACACTGGCCGAAACTGCGAATCTATCAACCAGTGTGCCCATTCAGAGAGAGTGGTATAACAGGTAGACGAAAAAAAGCCAGCCTCCGCGAATGGGCGAAGAGTGGCTTCATGGATTATAGAAAGGCTATATAATTAACTTACCGTGCGCGGACGTTCGATTCGTGTGAGTCCTGGCAGGCGGAAGGTCGCCCATTCCGGGCTGAATTTTTCAATCCGCGCCACAACAACCGTCATATCATCGACTATATCCCCCCTATGCTGACGAATGACTCGCTCAAGCAACTGATCCGCCACACCTTGAGGGTCCTCCGTATCAATTTCTTGGATCACTCTGCGCATCCAGAGCTCCTTATTGACTGCATGCCCAGGCGCATCGAATATGCCGTCTGTCATCATAATTAAAATATCGCCTGGTTTCATCTGCATGCTGACCAGATCCACATCAATATCTTTTAATATTCCGATAGGCAAGTTGTTGGCCGAAATCGGGATAACCTCCGTCCCACGTTTTATAAAGCTTGGTGTCGACCCTATCTTCATAAACGTCGTATTGGCGCTGTACAAATCGATTAACGCCACATCAACGGTAGCAAACATCTCATCAGAGGAACGCAGCATCAACACAGAGTTGACTGATTTGATCGCAAGCTTCTCATCCATACCAGATTGCAGAAGCTGTTGAAGAATTGCAAGGGCTGAGCTGCTCTCTGCGCGAGCACGCTCCCCGTTCCCCATTCCGTCGCTAATCGCCACGGCGAATTTGCCATTGCCTAGCTCCACCGTGCTGAAGCTGTCTCCAGAGAGCATATCTCCGTTCTTCGCTGCACCGGCGATCCCTGTCTCTACTTCGTACTCTTTGGCAGAGCCGAACTGGACGGTCGAATAGCCCTCTCCCCGCTCAGACATTTCTTCGTGCCGGACCGCTACTTGCTCCCCGAGAATATCGGAGAGGAGCGGCGCAATAATTTTACGGCACTCGTCGAATCCTCGTGTGTAGCGGTGAACGATCTCGATTTCCACATTCCCTTCATCCAGATTAATAATATCGATACTGTGAATCGACAGTCCCAGCTCTTCCAGAGCATTGCGGATTTGCTCTTCCTGCAGGAACAATTCATGCCCCTCGCGCTTGATCTCCTTGGCCAGATCCTCCATCACTTGAGAGACGCCTGTCAACTGCTCCGATACCAATTGACGGCTCTCTTGAATTTGCCGCTTCCAATGTCGGTCACTGCTGTACCTTTCATATTGATGCTTCATCACATCCAGTACTTGATCGGTTCGCACACATACATTTTTCCATTCACGCGGAATCTCTTTGCGGCTGTATGAAGGCTTCGCTTCAATAGCACTCATCATTTCCGTCATATACGAGTACGTGTCGTAAAATTTGTTGTCCCAGCACTGTTTACGTTTCCAACAATTGGTGCAAGCCTCTTGGGAGACCGCGTTCATGAAGTGTCCAATTTCATCTTCTTTTTGCTCCTTTTCATCCACTTGGGTTATTTGTTTGAAGCTGCGGGATAACTGGCGGAACACCTCCGAGAATTGTTCTACCCGCCCAGCGGTAATATCGCGTACCCTTTTCGCATATTCATGTTGTGATTTGAGATTCTCTTGAGTGCCCGGTACATATTTGGCTAACGTGCGGATCAGGGATCTAGGAGTAAGCAAGAATAAAATTACGGCGGCTACCGATTCCCAAGTGGAGTGTATGACCTCAGATTGATTACCGATATAGACAGATAAGATGGAGGAGCCAAGCAGCATCCCAAGCGCTACTCCCATCCGGTTCGCTTCCTTCAGCAAGCCTGCCAACATCCCGGCAAAAGCCAACAGGCTCATTTGATAGATGGCGCTTACATTCGCAAGACTTACAATAAGCCCGGTAATAACCCCGACCGAAGCCCCTAAAGGAGCCCCTCCTACGAAAGCAAACAACAAAATCAGATAGCGAGACATTACATGCTCTAACGAAATATTTTGCACCATCCACCCGACCATGCCGGTCATGACAGAGGCTAATAGGATTATGAGACAAATGATTTCTTCATTTTTGAGCACATAGTTTTTGCGGGTTAAGGTGAATACAGGAATGGCTTGCATAAAAACGAGTGTTAATACGAAACTTAGCGCGGCTTCCACCGAAGTAAGCATTAATGTATACCAGGTCAATTCTGTATCTACCATATACCCGAACAACTGGACAGAGAAGGCGGATATGAAAACCAGGAACGGTGCGTATGATGCATCCGAATGCTCGTACTTCTCGAGCCCTTTCTGGAGGAGGACAAATACGATCATCTCGGTCACAATGTATCCCGTTCGAATTTCCATCGAGAATAAGCTTCCCGCAACCAGTGCCAGCGCTATCCAGCGGATCAAGTCTTTCCTCGTGAAGTACAAGACGGCGAAGTAAGCGATCGCAAAGGGTGCCAACTGCTCCAGAATCATGGCCTTCCCTAATAGAAAACCCATCACAAGCAATAATGCCGCCCACTTCTTAGCAATAAGGGACTGTATGAATCGATTCTCGGCTAACATCTGTTTGTTTCCATTCTTCACCCGCTGTACAGCACCTGCCCACGGTTGTGAGGCCCAGTTTAACAAATTCCATTTCTGCATATTGGGGAACACTCCTTCATCTTGTTTCGTGTGTTCCCTATTATAAAAGCAATCTAGCATGAAGTTTGTCACAATCAGTTGCTAGATCGAAAGAATTTTCCGACAAAATAACTCGCCATGTAGAAACATACGCCAGCCCTTTTCCCGTAAGGGCTCTTCTTACGCCGCCAGGAAGGCACTCGACTTAAATCAGTCAAAAGGTCCTAGCAATCTAGCATTCTAAACTAGCAGAAATTAGGAAGAACCTGTCGATTCCATTGCTGAAAGGAGAAATCCGACAAAAATTGTTAAACGTCTCACCAAAAAATAAAAACCGCCTCTGCAGCCTAATGCCTGCAAAAACGGTTTGCGGGGGTACTATGTATAGCGGCGGAGGGACTCGAACCCACGACCTCACGGGTATGAACCGTACGCTCTAGCCAGCTGAGCTACACCGCCATATTCAATACGAAAGTATACTGGAGGGTGAAAAAAAAGTCAATTGTTTTGGTGACATTCTCGCCCGAAAAAACAACAAACCCTTGGTAGCTCGGAATAACCGATCGCACCAAGGGTGTTTTATTAAGGAATTAAACGCGTCTTGCTCCTCTTCCGCCCCGCTTGCCTTCGGTATTCTTCTTAAGGGACGAAATCTTCTCTTCACTGTCCTTCAGGAAACGCGACATCTTGTCTTCAAACGTAAGTTTGTTCACAGGAGGTTTCGCTGCGCGACCACCGCGATCGAATCGGCCACCACCGCCGCCACCACCACCTCGGTCTTCACCGCGATCCCGTTGGAAAGGTCTTTCCGGACGTGGGGGTCTTTGCTCCCCCGGGGGCTTATCTACTGATTGCTTGATGGAAAGTCCGATTTTGCCGTCCTTATCCACATTGATTACTTTCACCAACACTTTATCCTCTAGCTTAAGATGATCATTCACATCTTTTACATAGTTGTCGGCGATTTCGGAAATGTGAACTAGACCGGTGACTCCTTCCGAGAGTTCGACGAAAGCACCGAAATGTGTGATGCCTGTTACCTTGCCTTCTAACTTGGTGCCCACTTCAATTGCCATAGAATGAAACGTTCCTCCCTAAGAAATGTTAAGAGTAATTCTCTTGATCTAGCTTACGCATCAGGAGCACATATTGCGCATCCTTAGGACAAAATAGTGGATTCCCCAGCGCTAACCGAAAAGAGCAGTTAATGCAGATTATACAAGATCGCTAAAATGAGGTCAATATGCTCGACCATGGAAGACCATGTTAAGGTTTAGGTGTGAAAAACAAGGTCTCTCCAGGTTTTGTATAATGATACTCTTTGCGTATCTTTTGCAGCATATATTCAGGGTCATTCAACCGCACTACTTCTTTCTTGTAATCTTCGTTCATTGATACTGTCTCCGTACGTTTCATCTCCAACCCGCTGACTTGAGCAGCCTTCGCATCGAGTCTACCTTGTTGATTCCAGGTGATCACAGCAGCCCACGCTAAAAATCCAAGAAAAGTGAGCAAAAGTAACCGGACCCGTCTTCGTGAGCCTTTATGAGGTTGTTCGAGATTAGGTTCAGTTGCCACTTTACGCATATCCTACTAGTCCCTCCTACACGCTATACGAAAAAAATCACATGGTAAGGATTAACTTCGCACGCCATCATTCATGGTGGTAGCCTTCTACTGCAAGATCAAGTACCAGATCAAGGCTTCCTCAGCATTCGATTCCAGAGCTTAACCAGCTTAAGCCAGGCAGTATTCACCCACTTCGGCCTTAGAAAAACAAGCCAAGGTTGAATCAAGCCAAATAGCTTGCGGGTTATGAACCAGAAAGGGTACAGCAATTGTAACACAATTTTATACAGGAAGACAGTAAGTGCCAACAAAAAACCAAAAATTACAATAACAAGTCTATATAACGCAATAATAGGTTTTATAACCACAATCTCAACGGTTTGAATCAGGAAACGTATAGATTTTTTTACGATCCGGATTACGAGCTCTACAAAGCGGGTAAATGCATTGCTAAAAAACTGCATGTACACCCATCCACCCAGGATCAAGCCAAGGAAGACATACAGACGAACTTGTCCATGATTACTGGCGTACAGTCCTCTGAACACAAGCAACGTCGAAACGATCCAATACACGATATCGAGCAACGGAATCATCCAGCGAGGGACTCGAAGCTGGGTTGATAAGACCCGGTAGGCGTCGAATATCGCGCCCATACCTGCTCCGATGCCGACCATCGTGAGTAAAGTAATGAATTGGCTTTGTAAGGTCACTTGAACAACTTACCGAGAAATCCCTTCGACTTCTCATGGGAGTTTGATTCCAAGTAAGTTAGTCCGTTCACGAGTCCCTCGATTGCGACTAACCCTTGATCCAGACTCAGGTTCTTAATATGCAGGTTTTGTCCCTTAACAGCTAGAAACCCGCACTCGGTCTCCAGAAGAAATTCTTCACTGTCGAAGCTCTCCACATTCAAGACGCCTGAAATCTCTAACAGCTTCCGGTTCAACATTTTCACTTCTTGACGTTTGACTTTACTTTGTTCATTCATGGCCTGTACCCCTCCCCTAACACTAGAGTATGGGGGGCTGTCTACTTTTAGAACAAAGAAGAGGCACTATCAAGAGATAGGCCTCATCTGTCTGTGGTGCTAGCTTGTGGAGTTCGACTCCTCACGGATCACTGTATACATCTCGGCGGCTTCGTCTTTCCGGGTTGTCTCTACGATTCGTTCGATCCGGACGGTGACCCGCTTTTGTCCGAATTGAATCAATAGTTCGTCCCCGACCTTTACGGTTGAGCTCGCCTTCGCTTCCCTGCCGTTAATCCAGATTCGTCCCTGATCAGACACATCTTTGGCTACTGTTCGCCGTTTGATTAATCTGGATACTTTAAGGAATTTGTCTAGACGCATTATTTTACCGCTTCTTTAAGCTTGTTACCCGCTTTGAAAGCAGGCACCTTCGAGGAAGGGATTTTGATTTCTTGGCCGGTTTGCGGGTTACGGCCTGTGCGACCCGAACGAGTACGAGTTTCGAACGTGCCGAAGCCGATCAGTTGAACTTTGTCGCCAGTGGACAATGCGTCTGTTACTTCACCTAAAAATCCGTTCAATACCGATTCTACGTCCTTTTTGGACAATCCGCTTTTTGTAGCGATGTTGTTTACCAAGTCTGTTTTGTTCATTTGTGAATTCCTCCTAAAGATTTAAGCTTTTGCTTGTTAAGCTTCGCTTTTATTTTTGCTTGCACGGTAGAAGTATTCTTGATTGCCAAGGAAAATCCTTCTACAAAAGCAGATTTTCCTAAAGTTTTTTTGCTAATTGCCATAACTTTTCCATTTCTTCCAGGTTTGAATGCTCAATTGAACGGCCTTCTGCCTTCAGGCGCTGCTCGATAAAGTTGAATCTGGAAGTAAACTTGCGGTTTGTGGAGGCAATGGCTTCCTCCGGATCAATTTTCATGAATCGAGCCAAGTTCACCACTGCAAACAGCAGGTCCCCAAGCTCATCCACCCGTTCCTCCGGAGAGGCCTCTCGGAGCTCGACGAGCTCTTCCTCAATTTTGGCGTACACATCCTCCATTTGCTTCCAGTCAAATCCGACTTGGGCTGCTTTTTTCTGCAGCTTGTAAGCTTTCATCAGACCTGGCAAATCCCGAGGCACTCCAGCCAATACGGATTGCACTTGCGCTTCGATTCCTTGGCTCTTCTTCTCCTCAAGCTTCATAGCATTCCAATGCTGTAACGCTTCCTCTGCATCACCTGCTGCACGTTCCCCGAACACATGAGGATGGCGGCGTATCAACTTGTCATGCAGCTCTTCCAGCACGTCATAGACGTCGAAAGCCCCGGTCTCCTCTTCCATTTGCGCATGCAGCAACACCTGGAGCAGCAGGTCACCCAACTCTTCGCACATCGCATCAGGGTCATCATCATCGATAGTCTCAAGCACTTCATAGGTTTCTTCGATCAGGTTCTTACGAATGCTCGAATGGGTCTGCTCACGGTCCCAAGGGCAGCCCTCCGGACTTCGAAGAATCTCTACAATCTCATGAAGTCGATCAAAGGATCGTTTGCGAAGATCGGACTCCTCACTAGCAGGAACCCACACAAGAGAGAGATTGCCATAGCCTTCAATTCGATCCAATTCGTATAACGGAACAGTTACAATGCTTTCTTCCCCGTAAACCCCCAGCTGGTGACCTACCACGACTACGTAATCATCCGGATAAGTGCTCATCAAGTGCAGCTTGACCTCAGAAGCCGTGAATCCATCATAGACTTGAGCGATCAAGGTATGTAAGCGGGGCTGAGGTCTGTGACCATCCAGATTCGTTGCATCCAACAGCACGAAGCCATCAATGGGATCGAAGCCAAGACGGGTGAAGGCTTGGTCGAGGAAGCTTTCCCCGCCTATGATCTCAAGCTCAATCCCTAACTCCGGGCATGCGGAACGCAGCATTAGTGTGGTGGACTCGGCAACCATAGGATGTCCAGGAACCGCATAAATGACCTCCTGTTGGGATTGGGATGCTGCCTGAAGCAGCTCCTCCACTATCCTTCCGTAAACCTCTGAGAATGTATTGTTCTCCTCGTAAAGAGCATCAAATGTATGATATGTAAGTCCTTGTTGGTCCAGCCATGCGGTTACCGGATGGTGAGCCGTGCGCAGATATAAAGCTTGGGCGGACTGCAGCCGCTTCCAGACTCCCAGAGTCAGTTGGTTCTCATCTCCAGAGCCTAATCCTACTATAACGATCGATGCACTCATAAGGATCGATTCCTTTCATCTTGGGGTACGATGCGCAGCCTCCGCAGCAGCGGGAGCAGCTTCGGGCCGAGCTTCGGCAGGGCTGCCAGATCGGCAGCCGTAATCGCGCGGGCGCGAAACAGGGCGGCGGCATAGATGAGGCCGCCTAGGGCTACGGCGCTCAGCGCCACAGCCGTTTGCGCCGCACGCTCAGGCGGCGCAGCAGGCAGCGCGCCGAGCGCCAGCGCTGCCGCGCCGAGCCAGGCCGCGAGCCCTGCGGCCATGAGCGCGGCGGCAGCCGCGGGCCCGGCCGCATCGCGGCCCCACGCGAGGCGCGTGGGAAGCATCCGGCTGAGCCGGATGCAGTTCAGTGCGGCCGCCGTGGCGTAGGCCGCAACAGCCGCAACCGCGGCGCCATGAATGCCCCAGAGGGGCATGAGCGCCAGGTTGAGGGCGATCTTGACGGCGACGGCGACGAGCAGGTAGTACACAGGGGCGCGTTCCGCCCCGAGCCCCTGCAGCAGCGTGCCGGAGACGATCTGCACGACGCCGAAGACGGCGGTGCAGGCTAGAATGGCCATTACGCCGGAGCCGTCAGCGTCGGCGTACAGCATAATATTAAGCGGCCTTGCCAGAACAGCCAATCCGACCGATGCGGCTAGTCCGATAAGCCAGGCGAACCGTAAGAATAGACCTGCCGTTCGTCGAATCAAACCCTCATCCCCGCGTGAACGAGCCTCTGTGATAGCAGGGATAAGGACAACAGAGATGGTTGTCACAATCATGGATACCAATTGGACTAGCGGCATCCCGTGATTATACAATCCGAACTCCGCCATTGCCTCAGCTTGATCCAATCCGGAAGCGTGAAGCAACCGCGGCATTGTGAATGTGTCCACCAAGGTTAACAGCGGTAGAACGGCGGCGCCTAGGCAGACGGGCACTGCATATACGATGAACCGCCGCAACAACGGCTGCTTATGCAACTGGCGGCTGGTTCCCGTATAAACTCCGTCTACAAGTTCCGCCACACCCTGCCGGCGGCGATGCGCGCGCCAGAAGAGCAGCGCCGCCACCAAAGCGGCGGCAGATCCCGCCGCCGAGCCGAACGTGGCGCCGGCGGCAATGGCAGCGTCGGAGGCTCCGCGCCCGACGAGCACAAGCAACAGCGTGATCATCACGCCCACGCGCACGAACTGCTCTGCCACCTGGGACACCGCGGTAGGCAGCATATCGTGCAGCCCTTGGAAGTACCCCCGCAATGCGGCGGTCAAGGGCATGAACAGCATGGCGAAGGAGATGCTGCGTATGGCGCTCTCGGTCTGATCGTTGCCGATCCAAGCGGCCAATAGATCTGCTCCCCCATACAACAGCAAGAAGCCGACGATACCTATAGCCGCCATTAACCGATTTGCAAGCCCAAGCACCTGTCTGGCGCTTAAGGCTCTCCCCGCCGCCATCTCCTCGGATACGAACTTAGATACTGCTATCGGGATTCCGGCAGTTGCTAAGACTAGCAGAAATGTATAGAGCGGATATACCGCGTTATAAATGCCAAAAACTCCGTCCCCGGCAATATTCTGCAGTGGAATTTTCTGAATCGTTCCAAGCACCTTGGAAAGGATTGCAGCAAGCCCAAGAATAGCCGCTCCCTGCAATAACCGCTTGGAGGGCTTACCACCAGGACTCACCTGGCTGCTCATACCGTTCCTCCTCAACCATTGGCCAAGCAAACTATAGCATAAGCATTAAGCCTATCATTTGCCTGCAAATGTACATGTCCGTCCTATTATACCTTAACCCCGGCCAAAATAAAAAAGCTTCCCGGTTAAGAAAACTCTTCTCCCGTGAAGCTTCTGTCTTGTCAGCACTTGTAGATGCTGTATTACTGTTCCATTTGTTTGGCCAGGAAAGCAGCAGCCGTCTCTGCCATCTTAAGCTCCATCTGACCCATCTTAATGGATTCGTCCCTCGACAATAAGATAACGGAGCCAATAGGATCTCCTCCAGCCACGATCGGAGCAATCACGAACGAGCTATAATTCTCGTTCAAGTCTTTGGCCAAATCGTATTGACCAGCATTCGTCTCCAATGTGGATCTGCGTTGCTCCATATTCGTCTCCACACTCTGACCAATCTGCTTGTCCAAAAATTCCTTCTTGGAGCCTCCTGCTACGGCAATGAAGGTGTCACGGTCTGAGATAAGGGTTATGTGGTTCGTGCTCTCATATAACGATTCCGCGTACTCCTTGGCGAAATCCCCTAGCTCTCCTATCGGAGAGTATTTCTTAAGTATAACTTCTCCGTCCCGGTCCACGAATATTTCTAATGGGTCCCCTTCTCGAATACGCAATGTGCGGCGAATTTCTTTGGGAATTACGACCCTGCCTAAATCATCAATCCGACGTACGATTCCTGTAGCTTTCATATCTCTGGTTGCCTCTCTTTCCAAATGAAGGTGTGGATATGGCGATCTCTTGTTGTATGGGAGCTGGCGTTGATTTTTGTTATCTGCCCATAGTATGTTACGGCTCCCAAATTCTTATACATTGGACCTACAAAGTGAAGAGGGCATTCGAAGACAATTCCGAATATTTTTGCAGGCACCTGGAACTTTGTTCCCTCGTAAAGGATCGACCCCACTCTTATGAGCGGGGTCAGCTATTGCTTGTTCCTTATTTCGCAGGTGATGCCGATGGTGAAGCAGCAGGAGAAGCTACTGGAGAAGCACTTGGTGACGCCGAAGGAGTCAGATTCTCAAGCTTCAACTCGTAGTTCGGCAGTTCTTTCTCCATGAAATCAGTAATTTGGACTTCAGCCAACTCACTCTTAATGTTAGCCTTTTCCTCATCCAACGTTTTGGTTTTGCGTGAATCGACTCTCATTACATGATAACCGTATTCCGTCTCGATCGGATCACTGATCTTATTCAAAGGCAAGGTAAGAGCGGCATTCTTGAAGTTCTCCACCCATTGGTTAGGATCGGCATCTTCGTACTTACCGCCATTATCTTTGGAGCCTGGATCTTCGGAATATTCTTTGGCTAATGCTGCAAAATCTCCGCCCTTATCGAGCTTGTCCTTTACTTCTTTAGCCCGCTTCAGCGCTTCTTCCTTGGTACGAATATCTTTGCCTGTCTCATCCTGCAGCATGACTAGAATATGACTTACCGTAGCAACATCAAGAGCCTTTGCACTGGCTTTCTCGTCATACTTGGCTTTGACCTGATCGTCAGTCACTTTCTTCTCCGCATTGGTCAACACCGTCATGCTCATCTGAACATAATTCTTAATGTCATCTTGCGTAACATTGAGCTCTTTCAATTGTGTAGCCAGATCCTGGCCATTCTGTTTAAAATAATTAGTGATTTGATCCATTTGATCCTTCGTCTTGGTCTCTGCTTCCTTCTTCGTTGCACTGTCTGCATTCTTAGCCAACAGTCGGAACGAAACGAGCTGCTTCGCCATATGCTCCTGGAAAGAAGGATCGGCTTCATACTGAGCATACATCGGGTAGAAAAATTTAGTTGCACCTACATAGGAGTTAAATTCAGCTCGCGTAACTTTCCCCCCATCTTTGTATGTGGCAACAACTTCACCAGTAACCTCTTTGTCTTTTTTGCCGCAACCGCTCAAGACCGCCATCGTCAGGACAACTGCAATTAAGCCTAATAGTAGTGTTCGAGAATAGGATTTATTGATTTGCAACATCTTGCAACTCCCCTTTCGATTTGATGGCCTCTTTATATTGTACCAAGAATCTTTCCACGAGCTCCACGGATTGTTCAGGCTGGAATCCTCTGCATTTCACCTGAATGATGATTTGCGTGCCGGCAACAAGCTTGATTCGGCCTTCGAATTGTGTGGACAGAGCGTGAAGCTTTTGGCCGTTCAGCTTACCGTTCTCTCGCGGGTCGATTTTGAGCAGAATATCTTCTCCTTTTTGCACTATGGATTCAATCGCATACTGGGCTCCGAATACTTTCAGTCTCGCTACAGTTAACAAATTCATCACTGCATCCGGCAGGTTGCCGAATCGATCCTCGATTTCCTCGTATAAATCCGATGCTTCTTCCAGGGTACGGATATTTGCTACTTTTTTGTACAGCTCAATCTTCTGCATACTATCATAAATATAATCGGAAGGTAAATAGGCGTCGAGCGTCAAGTCAATCTGAGTGCTTACCGGCTTAGCTTGCTCAATTGGTGTACCCGACATCTCAGCCTTACGCTTAGCAATTTCTTCTCCTAGCATTTGTGAATAAAGATCGAAGCCCACAGACGCGATAAATCCATGCTGCTCAGCTCCAAGCAAATTACCTGCTCCTCGAATGGCCAAGTCCCTCATCGCAATTTTAAACCCCGAACCTAGTTCTGTAAACTCTTTTATTGCCTGAAGCCGCTTCTCCGCCACCTCAGTTAGCACTTTATCACGCTGATAGGTGAAGTAGGCATAAGCGATTCGATTCGAGCGTCCCACACGGCCTCGGAGCTGATACAACTGGGATAAACCCATTTTGTCCGCATCGTGAACAATTAATGTATTCACGTTCGGAATATCGACGCCAGTCTCAATAATACTTGTGCTGACAAGCACATCATACTCGCCGTCCAGGAAGTCAAGAATGGTTCGCTCCAACTCCTGCTCTGACATCTGTCCGTGAGCCACACCTACTCGGGCATCCGGTACTAGCATCGAGATTTGCTCGGCCATTTGATTGATGCCTTGCACGCGGTTGAACAAATAGTACACCTGTCCTTCACGCGCCAATTCACGCTCAATCGCTTCACGGGTCAAGGCATTGCTATGTTCAACGACATAAGTCTGCACCGGAAAACGATTCTCAGGCGGAGTCTCGATGACCGACAGGTCACGCACTCCAAGCATGGACATATGAAGAGTCCGCGGAATCGGTGTAGCTGTAAGGGTGAGGACATCCACATTCATCTTCAGCTTCTTCAGCTTCTCCTTATGGGAAACGCCGAATCTCTGTTCCTCATCCACGATCAGCAACCCTAATTCCTTGAATTGAACATCTGCAGATAGCAGACGATGAGTACCGATTACCACATCAACCGTTCCCGACTTAATGCCTTTCATCGTATCGTTCTGTTCCTTCTTGGAACGGAATCTGCTTAACACTTGAATATTGAACGGGTAGCCGGAGAAACGTTCACGGAACGTCTCATAATGCTGCTGAGCCAGAATCGTCGTTGGGACGAGAACCGCTACTTGCTTCCCGTCAATTGCAGACTTGAATGCAGCCCGTATAGCCACCTCGGTCTTCCCGTACCCTACGTCACCGCATAATAGACGATCCATCGGACGCGGCTCTTCCATATCCTTCTTGATTTCCTCAATAGCCCGAAGCTGGTCAACGGTCTCCTCATAAGGGAACATGCCCTCGAATTCCTGTTGATACGGAGTGTCTGAATTAAACGCATACCCCTTCGTAAGCTGACGCTCCGCATATAGCTTGATCAGATCATCCGCGATATCCTGCACTGTACTGCGGACTTTACTCTTAACCTTAGCCCAGTCTGCCCCGCCTAGCTTATAAACCTTCGGTTCCTTTTCCTCGGAACCCACGTACTTCTGAATAAGGTCAATTTGCTCGATCGGCACAGACAGTTTATCGCCGCCAGCATATAGGATATGCATGTAGTCCTTATGCATCCCGTTGATTTCGAGCGTCCCGATCCCTATGTATTTGCCGATTCCATGGTTGACATGGACTACATAGTCGCCTACTTTCAATTCACTATAGCTTTTTATCCGCTCCGCATTGTCAATTTTCTTCTCTACTTTGCGGGCTTTACGATTCTTCTGAGTGAACATTTCGCCTTCGGTTACAACAACCAAACGCACGGAAGGAAGCTCAAAGCCAAGCTGCAGATTGCCGTTGACAATCGTAGGCTCCTCAATGTCGTAGTCATTTAGTACTCTGCGAACGCGATCGATTCGATCCTCTCCATTGGCGAGTACGACTACACGAGCTCCGGTCTTTTTCCAACGCTCCATCTCCGACTTCAGCACATTCATCTGCCCATGGAAATTTTGCATCCCCCTGCACATGAAGTTCACAATATTTTGCGGCTGCGTCTGAGGCACTTGACGAAGGAATAAGGACAAATATAAGGTCGGAAAGGAAGTCCGATGAAGCAGCGATTCATAGGCTTTGGACAACACGAAGCCTGGCAACGTTTTACCTTCTTGAAGCAGACTGGTCGTCCACTCTGCTTCGTCCCGGTCTAATTGCTTGGCAGTCTCCTGCAATCTCGCGGGCTCATCAATGATCAGAACCGCATCTTTGGCCAAATAGCTGATCAGCGTATGCCGTTCCGGATACAGAAGCGATATATACTTGTTGATGCCTTGGAAATGCTGCCCTTCCCTCATACGATCAATATCGTGTCCAATCTCTGCCTTGAGCTTATCCTTTACAGTCCGATCCGTCATCTTGCCTAGCTGCTCTTGGAGAAGCTCATAGGCATGCTGAGCAGCCGATTGTAAACGCTTACTGTCGGCAATGATTTCTTGACATGGTGTAATCTCAACCGAATCAAATTTATCGATCGATCTTTGATCGGATACATCGAAGCTGCGAATGGAGTCTACTTCCACATCAAATAGCTCTACGCGATAAGGAGTCTCCGAGGTCAGGGGGAAAAAATCGAGAATACCCCCGCGAATACTCATCTGCCCTTTGGCATCCACTCGTTCCACTCGTTCGTAGCCGAGTGTTACTAATCGCTGAAGGAGTTCATCTAGTTGAACATGATCTCCCACCTTCAGGTTGAGACGAGAATCAGTGAACACACTTCCAGGCGGCAGCAGCTTGCGGACTCCTGCAAAAGGCGCAACAAGCACCCCTCTGAAATTATTCGACAGACGGGTTAATGCATCGATGCGTTGAGCCATCGTCTCGGGACTGGCTATAGCTGCCTCCGTGACAAGCAACTCATTAGCGGGGTACAAGATCACTTGATCCGCCGGCAAACATTCCAACAAGTCCTCTATTATTTTTTGTGCGGAAAACATATTGTGCGTGACGACAAATAAGGGGCGCTTCAGCTGCTCCAATAAAGCAGCTATCATCACCTGCCGTGAAGAACCCGACAGCCCTGAGACCAGCTGCTCTCTCATCCCAGATTGTACGCCTGACACTATGGTTTGAAAATCCAAATCCTCGGAAAAACTCCGCAGAATCGTTTGCATAAATGACCCTCCTCCAAAAAACCACCAAAAAGAAGACCTAGGCGAGCCTGCCAAGGTCTTGCTCTGTTAAATTAGGAATGCTACTGCAGCGGATTGGTTACCAAATTGAGTTCTGGATTTGCTTCGAGCGCTTGTTCGCAATAAACGCAAGTGAGCTTAACCGTCACATCACCGCTACTGTTGTTATAGGTTATTATATCGCCCCGTTCCTCAGGGGTCAAGAAATGGAACCCCAGGCGATATTCACTGACCTGATCATTGTGTATCCGGCCCATCTCCGAGCCGCAATGCCGGCATATATAATTTACAGTCATGGTATGCCTCCCCATCCCTTCCTATGCTTGTTGATTATGAATTCTAGTATGGACAGGAATGGAGCCTTTTAGCCTTAAATCTTCTATTTATTGAATTTCGCCATTGTCCGTTCGAATGAATGAAGCAAGGAAAATTCCATAGCCTCGAGGGTGGTTCCTAATACGAACGGGAGCTCTCGTTGTTCTTCCTTACGGAAATCTGATAACACATAGTTCGCAATATCCGTTCCAGGCACCGGCCTCGATATACCTATACGTATGCGATTAAAAATTGCAGTACCCGTATGCTGAATAATGGACTTAATGCCATTATGCCCGCCGGGACTTCCTTGATAGCGCAAGCGGATTTGACCGAAGGCGGTATCCATATCATCATAGAGCACAAGTCCGTCTTGAATATCCGCTTTGTAGAAGTCCAACATTGCACGGATGGACTCCCCGGACAAATTCATGTAAGTCATGGGCTTCATGAGAATGACCTTCTCACCCTTCACATGACCCTCTCCTACGAGCGCTTTGAATTTAGCTTGTGTAACGGATATGCCCCAAGCTTTTGCCGCTTCGTCAACCGCCATGAATCCTACGTTATGCCTCGTTCCTGCATACTGTGCCCCGGGGTTTCCTAAGCCTACAATCCACTTCATCCTATTTCCTCCAAAACATTTTGTTTTTGTGCAACAAAACGCACCTGTGAATTGTCATAGCTCATATCCTATTCTACGGTTAAGCGCAGGTGAACGTATGTATACCAACGGTCAAGTGATTACAGATGACCGACACTTTCAAGACCATATCGAATACGGAGTGCCGATTCAGATTTACATGGCTGATCTCCATAGAGATATTGGGTTCGCAGAACGGTGTACGAATACTTTCATCAAAATGAACCAGACCTACTACTGTCGAGAGTGTTTTACATTCGTTTCTAGACCGGGTTACTAACGACAGTATGATTTTACGACAAAAAGGTTACGATTCCAAGCGGAACGTAACCCTTTTGTTAATTTGCAACGTTATAGTTTTCAGTCTGAAGAGTCTTGGAAGTGGTTTACTTAGTATCAACAGCTTCTGCTTGCTCGGCTTCCGCTTGATCTTCTGTACCCTCACTTGCTTCGCCTTCCTCTTCCACAGCCTTCTGAGGAACAAGAATCGTAACAATAACCGCATGGGCGTCTGTCTTGAGTTCTACATCGGATGGAAGCTTCAGCTCTCCTGCCAGTACACTGTCACCTGTACCCAGTTCGCTAATATCTACACGAAGCTCCGTTGGCAGACGATCAGGCAAACAACGGACCTCCACTTCATGCAGCAGCGCCGTCATCACTCCGCCTTCTCGAACTCCAGGAGAGTCGCCATGAATTTCTATGCTGACCTTAGCTTGCACCGGTTCATTCATATTAATTTGATGGAAATCGATGTGCAGAACGTTGCGATTCAGCTTGTGGCGATCCATACCGCCTACCATAACCGGATGGGTGCCCTTGTCAGGCATGTCCATCGTGATGACTCCATTATGAGGACTGCGCAGCAGTGCCGTTAGCGCCTTCTCATCAACGGAGATTGGCAGACTGCCGATTTTCTTGCCATATACGACAGCCGGGATACGTCCGTTCGCACGCATCTGCTTCAATTCAGAACCAGTTGCACTCTTATCGCGAAGTTCTACCTTCAAATTTGTGTCCATTGTGGGAATCCTCCTTCAGACTTCTAGGCATAGGTATTCCCTGATACTTTACCCATCTGAAGGAAATTCGAATCACGATTTATTGTTTTTTGCTTTGATCGCCTTGAAACGCTGTCTTAGCTTATCTGCATACCCCGGCTTATTCGTCTGCCGTTCACGAGCAATTGCGAGATCTCCGGCCTCTACTTCGTGTGTAATCGTAGACCCGGCCACTACATATGCACCTTCACCAATTTTGATCGGCGCAATCATATTTACATTGCTTCCTACGAATGCATCGTCACCGATTTCCGTCAAATTCTTGTTAAACCCATCATAGTTGACCGTAATCGCACCGCAACCAATATTCACGTTCTTCCCTACTTTTGCATCTCCAATATAGCTCAAATGAGACACTTTAGAACCGTCCCCGATAATAGCATTCTTGATTTCAACGAAGTCGCCAATTTTCACTTTCTTCCCTACCTGAGCACCTGGCCTCAAATAGGCGTATGGTCCAACCGAGGTCTCCTCGCCCACTTCCGCCTCTACTAGCACAGAATATTGGACGTTTACCTGATCGCCAATACGGGAGTCCGTTATATCGGCGTTAGGCCCGATTTCACATTGCTCACCAATAATGGTATTGCCTCTAAGCACGGTCCCTGGGTGTATGACTGTATCTGTTCCTATAACAACTTCCTTCTCAATATAAGTATTGCCAGGGTCTATGATGGTTACCCCATTCAGCATGTGTTTCCGATTGATACGCGTACGCATCGCTTGCTCCGCCTCAGCTAACTGAACCCTATCGTTAATACCCATTCCTTCGGAGGCATCGTCTGTACAGTATCCCGCGACTTTATCGCCAGCTTCGCTAAGAATTCCGATTACATCTGTCAAATAGAACTCTTGTTGCGAATTATCGTTCTTCACTTCCCGGAGTGCGGCAAACAATTTCTTCTTATCAAAACAGCAGATGCCTGTGTTAATTTCTTGAACTAACAGTTGCTCCGGAGAGCAATCCTTCTGCTCCACAATCTTGGTCACAAAGCCATTGTCATCCCGTATGATCCGCCCGTACCCATGAGGGTTATCCAGCTTGGCGGTCAGGATCGTGGCACTTGCTCCGTTCTTAATATGCATTTGAATCATCTCGGAGAGCGACTCTGATGTAATGAGCGGCGTATCACCAGTAGTTATTACGGCTATGCCCTCTTCACCCTCCAGCAACTGTTCAGCCTGCTGGGCGGCATGCCCTGTTCCTAACTGTTCCGCTTGAAGCGCATACTCGGCACGATCGCCCAGATAAGCCTTAACGGTATCAGCCCCGTGTCCTACGATGACTACTTTACGATCTGCCTTTACGTCATCGAGAACATCCAACACATGACCAACAAGAGGTTTACCACATACTGGATGCATCACTTTATATAATTTGGATTTCATTCGTTTACCTTGTCCTGCAGCTAAGATAATACCTAGTATTCGCAATGTCAAATCTCCTCCACATGAGTTGGCTTTCCAAAGGCCAACTTCTGATTCAGCCAACTGTGTACTGCACACGAGTACCGATAAGTCAGTCACTCATGAATATATCCCAATTTGCTCAAAAAGAAAAGAGAGCCTATTGGCTCTCATACATGCAAGATATTTATGCTCCTTCTTCAATCATTTCTTCTTCGCTAGAAACTTTCTCATATTCAGCCAGTACAGCAGCTTGAATTTTCTCGCGTGTAGTCGAAGAGATAGGATGAGCTATATCCCGGAATTCTCCATCCGGTGTCCGCTTGCTGGGCATCGCGACGAACATTCCATTATTTCCGTCAATGACTCGGATGTCGTGCACCACGAATTCATTATCAATTGTAATGGAAGCAATCGCTTTCATTCTGCCCTCAGAGTTAACCCGGCGAAGTCGTACATCAGTAATTTGCAATGTGTTCACCACCTTTACCTTATGCAGGACTTGGTTTATACTTCCACATTTCAGTACGAATTCCTTCTAAATTTTTCCGTATTAACGCTGATTTTATAAACTTTTTTTTATTTTTAAACTATTTCGACATTTTTCGCTGCAATTAGTTCAATTTCGACAAGAACATCCTTGGGAAGCCTTGCTACTTCTACTGTTGAACGCGCTGGTTTATGCTCTCCAAAATAGGTGGCATAGATCTCATTTACGGTAGTGAACTGCCCCATATCTTTGATAAATACAGTCGCTTTTAACACATCCTGGAACGAAGCGCCCGCTTCTTCCAACACGGCGAACAAGTTGCGAAATACTTGATGCGTCTGCTCAGCAATCCCGCCTTCCACAATCTTACCTTCTGTATCCAATGGAATCTGACCCGATGTAAAAATAAGGTTTCCAAAAGCAATTGCCTGGGAATAAGGTCCTATTGCTGCAGGTGCCGCATCCGTTTTTATAGGCTGTATCGAGTTCGTCATTAGTTTGTTCCCCTCTCATCAAAATAATTGCCGGGTATGACCGAAATTTGCTTCGTCTTCGGGTCGGCCGCGGTTAACTTTGCTACCGAAATGTAATCCTCAATGAGATGCTCGTCCACTTCAGCTGACTCAATCAGAACGCCTACACCCTGAACCGTTGCCTTGAATTCACGTAGAAGATCGATCATACCTTGGATCGTACCGCCAGCTCGCATGAAATCATCTATGATTAGCACTTTGGATTGTTCCTTGAGCGCTCTGCGTCCTAAGGTCATCGTCTGGATTCGTTTGGTTGAGCCTGACACGTAATTAATGCTGACTGCAGAGCCCTCCGTCACCCGGTTATCTCTCCGCACAATGACAACAGGAAGATTAAGGAATGAAGCGGTTGCATACGCGAGCGGAATACCCTTGGTCTCAACCGTCATCACAACGTCAAGTTCCTTGTCTGCAAAAGCGGTGGCAAATAACTTGCCCACTTCATTAATCAAGTTAGGCTGACCCAATATATCACTCATATACAAATAGCCGCCTGGCAACAAGCGATCGGGCTGTTCCAGTACTTGGCGAATTTCCTCAAGGATGTGCATCGAGGCTGCCTTAGGCACCTTCGGGGTAAATTTAACTCCCCCAGCGGCACCGGCAAGGGTATGTAAATCACCTAGACCCTCTTCTTCGAAAACTTCTTTTATAATAGCGAGATCTTCACTGATCGATGATTTGGCGGAGCCATATCGCTCTGCAAATGTGGTCAAAGGGATTAAAGAGTGGGGGCGAAATAGCAGGTATTGCGTCATTTCTACCAATCTTGCGCTTCTCTTCAGCTTTTTCATTGAGTAACCCCCGATTATTCCGAATAATATAATGAAAATATACCATGAATATACGGGTTCAATCAACTAACTGTACATTTGACCCTACAAAAACAATAAGGAAATGATTAGGTTAACATCCGAACGGCATACACATCTTTGCAAAAACCGCGTAGCCCATTATAAATACGTGCGACTTTTGACTCCTTAGAAACTAGTCCGAATACAGTCGGGCCGCTTCCTGACATTAGAACCCCGTCCGCCCCAAGCCGCAGCATACATTCTTTGATCTGCTTCACTTCCGGGTAGGCTCTCACGGTTACATCTTCCAGTACATTGCCCATTGCTTGGCACACTTCAGCAAATTGCTGATCTTCCAAAGCTTTAATCATTCGAGCTACTGAAGGATGATGAGGTATAGATTGAGCGTTCAGCTTGCCATAGATCTCTTGAGTAGATACATGGATCGGCGGCTTAGCCAGAATGACCCAGCACTGCGGGGGATTCGTAATAGGTTTAAGCTTCTCCCCTCTCCCAGTAGCAAGCGCCGTCCCTCCAGTCACACAGAAAGGAACATCGGAGCCGAGCTCCGCCCCGAGCTCTTGCAGCTCTTCCATCGGAATGTTGAGCTGCCATAACCGATTCAACCCTCTTAATGTAGCGGCCGCGTCGCTGCTTCCTCCAGCAAGACCTGCCGCTACCGGAATCCGTTTGTCTAGATGGATATATACGCCCGTTCGTACCTCGTATCGTTCCTTGATCAACTGCGCCGCCTGAAAAGCTAAATTCTTCTCATCCAGCGGGATGTAGCCGGCTTGGCTTGATATGATAATGGTATCTCTCGGAAGCTCCATCATCTCAAGTCGGTCCGCTAAGTCCACCATCGTCATGATCATCTCTACTTCATGATATCCATCGTCGCGTTTATGCAACACATCCAGTAGCAAATTGATTTTTGCCGGAGCTTTCTCGTAGATTTTCATAGGCCACCTTCTTTTCCGTACTGCTCCCCTCCAAAGGGTTAACTTCCAACATTATATCAAACGGTAAAAAGAAAAGCTAAAGCGATTCCGCCTTAGCTAGTCGTCCATTCTTATGCCTTACTGCTTGCCTCCGCTCAACTGCTGTTCAGCCAGTTGAATAGCACGCTTCACCATGTTACCTGCGTCCTTGGCTTTGATTCCACCCCATCCTTCTTGCTGGACTGTATCATAGAAGCCCAAATCCTTGGCAAGCTCGTTCTTGAACTGTTCGGACATGATTCCCCGTCTTCTTCGACTCATACATGTTTCCTCCCTTTTCGTAAGGATAGGTGTAGTATTCGATAAAACACTCCCTCGCATGCACAACAAAAAACGACAAACAGTGTTTGTCGTTGGTCGTGATCTTCTTGCTATATTAATGTTGAATATAAGTGATGCGAACTTGTCCCTCATCTTGACAGACCATGACTTCCACTGATTCCGTCAGGATATCCGCATAACTGTAAGACACTCGCTTAAATGCATGTTGCTCTTGATCAAGCTTAACAATAAAAACAGAAGGGTAGGTTTCTTCCAAGACACCTGTTCTTTCGACGGTCTTGCGGCGACCGCCATTGGCACGCAGCATAATCTTCTGACCAACGTGAGCCTCTAGGTTTCGTTTGATTTCCAACAGCGCATTTTTAGCCATTGCTTACTACCACCTCTTTCCTTAATTATTATACCTCATCCAGAACAAGCTGTCAAATCAAGCTAAATATTATATCAATGTCGTAAACTCATTGTCAATGCCTTTTACTGCTACATTCTCAGGAATTTGAGCCCATTTTTTCTTCGTTATAATTCACACAATGTTCAAATAATATGCAACCTTCCGATAATTTTCTTGCCCAAAAATAATAGCGCCCTAGGCGCTAAGCTGAAAAAAGTAGATTTTTGTTGCATTTTGTAAAAATGAAATTATGCTTGTTGCTCCGCAGTAACCGGTGGTTGCTTTTCTACGGCCGGTTTCATCTTAGGGAGTCCTACTCTGTAGCTGCCCTGCGTCTCAATGCCGCCAATGCCCTGAATCCCGCTAATGGTATTATTAATAACGTCCATAACGTTTATCGTTTCTTTAAACGAGGTATACGCTGTCTTGATGGCAATACACGCAGGATCCAAAGCATGAATCAATACACGAGCAGGGGAACTCGCAAAGTTAGCTCCTGCCTGCAGCAGTGCCTCGAAGTGCGACTGGCAAGCACCTGCAATTACAATGAGTGTATCCAGATTCCGCTCGTACTCTCTTGCTCTCTTGACCGAATCCACAAAATGACGGGAATGCTTATAACTCGCAAGACTACCTGGATCCAGTACCCGTAAGTTCTTCAGAATCCCATCGTGTCCCGTAACGACTACAATGTTGGGCTTCACTTGCGGGAGGAGTCTTTGGAGGGCGTGCGGCATCTCATTCTCTGGCACATAATACCCCTCTGCCGGAACCCGAAACTCGCCGTATATCAACATGCTTTTGCGCAAGTAGTTAGGATCTCCGTCCAGGTGCAGCACTTTACCAGGCATCTCAAAATAGGAATGCTCTGCGGTTGGGAATTGCGTCGTCCAGTTCGGTTGATTCCGCTCCCTCTGCCGCATTTGGTACCGAGCCAAGTCCCGTAACGATTCATTCACCTTCATCTGCGATTGCAATTGCCCAGCCGGCCTTGCCTCCTTCATCAACATCAGGTCATGGAATGGAGAATCGGCGAGAAGCCGAAAATCGACTCCTTTGATGATCACCCTGCTGTTCTCCACCTTCTGAATTTTAAATATGACGTCACCGCCATATGATTTTCGTACGACCAAGTCGCCTAGCTTCATTGCCAAATCGCCTCCTCGACTATCCTATGTATGACTGGGCTAATGAGTGACGGGGGGAGGTGGAGATGCGTTGGGGAGATTAGAAAAGAGAGAGGGAAAGAAAGAAACGGAAACGGAAACAGATAAGGAAAAGGAAACAGATAAGGAAAAGGAAACAGATAGGGAAACGGATAAATAATAGCAAAAACCGCTTCGATGATCGAAATGGCTTCCGGCTCCGTTATAGACGTGTTGCTTCGATTGTACAGGCCTTCGGCTTGGTTGCAACACGTCTATAAAAGTCGCTTCTCCAGCTCATTTCGAGTCCTCTCCGCTCCATTTGCGCACCCTTAGTGCACGCCTCTCCACCTTCGGGGGAGGGTATAAAAGTACATAGCAAATAGCGCTTCGATGATCGAAATGGCTTCCAGCTCCGTTATAGACGTGTTGCTTCGATTGTATAGGCCTTCGGCTTGGTTGCAACACGTCTATAAAAGTCGCTTCTCCAGCTCATTTCGAGTCCTCTCCGCTCCATTTGCGCTCCTTAGTGCACGCCTTTCCACCTTCGGGGGAGGGTATAAAAGTACATAGCAAATAGCGCTTCGATGATCGAAATGGCTTCCAGCTCATTTCGACCCTCTCCGCTCCATTTGCGCGCCCTTAGCGGTACGCCGACTAAAGCTAAGCCTTGTTACTACTGGCTATTCTATTTGGTCCATTTCATCACTCAGTCACTAATTAACCCATCTGACTATCCCCTATTTCCGCATTGTGAACTGATTTTCCTCAAAGCCGGCTCAATAACCAATAGTAAAACTTGCTATCCTACAAAAAGCTGTCTTTTCCGCCCAAGTAACCCATACTAGCACTGGTTGCTGATCTCCCCAGGACTAAATAGCAACCATTCTTGAGCCTCCGCTCCGATTCACAGTAGAAGTCGTTCTCAATGGCAGAAAGCAGAGAAAATAAAAGTAGAAATAATTTTTTGAATATTACAATAATATCTGTTTCAGCGGACTGGCGGATGGGTAAGTATTTAGTAACTGATTCGCGGCATAAGAGGTGTACGTGAATATTGAACGGAATGCTGCGGATTGGGAGCATGCTTGAGAAGTTTGAACAATGATCGGGGAACGCTGAGTATGGAGCGATTTGTCAGTTGTGACAGGTCGATGCTTAAGCGGGCGGATTATTCAAGACATGGCTTGGTTCGGAGCGCGCGCATGTGAGAGAACAGTGGATGAGCGGATGAGCGGATATATAGGCAGGTTTGAACTAGCGCGGTGAAAATAACCGGGCCACTTAGCGCTAGTTCTAATCCTTAGTTTGTTTGCAAGATTATTTTCTATAGTTTCCAAGTGCACGGACGACGAATTACGTCCGAAATGAGGGAATCCTATGACTAAGAGGACGGCTTATTGAGTGTAGCGGCTAAAGCGCTGCTCAGACGAGCGAATTCCTCCAGCGTGAGCGTTTCGCCTCTTCGGACAGGATCGATGCCACACGACGCCAGTACGGCCTCGAGATCGGCTTTACGCTCTTTGCTGAAGAAAGCGGCAAGTAAATTGTTCGAGATCGTCTTACGGCGTTGTACGAAGGATGCTTGTATAACCTCGAAGAGAAACGATTCATCGTCGGTCTCTACCGCAGGCTTGTCTCGTAGCTTCAAGCGAATCACGGCCGAGTCTACGTTGGGTTGCGGAACGAAAACTGTCGGCGGCACGATTCTAACAATCTCTGGGACACAGTAATACTGAACAGCGATGCTTAAGCTGCCGTATGCCTTTGTCCCAGGCTTAGCGGACATACGCTCAGCAACTTCTCGTTGAATCATCACTACGATGTTCTCAACTGGAAGCTTGTCCTCTAACAGCTTCATTATGATGGGAGTCGTAATGTAGTAGGGCAAGTTGGCGACAACACTTACCTGAGAGCAATCTCTGAAGTGTTCCGCCCACAGCTCGCGCAGATTCAGCTTTAACACGTCACCGTGCACAATCCGAGCATTTGGATAGGGTGACATGGTGTCAGCGAGAATAGGTATTAATCTCTGATCAATTTCAACAGCGACAACGGTGCCTGCAGCTTCTGCCAAAGGTTGAGTGAGGGCACCAATCCCGGGGCCTATCTCTAAGGCCCCTTTACTTTTATCGAGCTCTGCAGCCGCTACGATATGATGCAATATATTGGAATCGGTCAGGAAGTTCTGACCCAGGCTTTTTTTCAAAACAAGCCCGTTTGCTTTTATAATGGCTTTCGTTCGCTTAGGCGACGATACCATTTCATTTGCATCTATTGGGATAGACATATGCGGTTCACAATCCTTTTTCGATAAAATCTTGATACGCCGCTTCAAACTCTTCCCGTGTTATACGGAACATCGAGCAGCGCTTCAGAAACTGTTTGCCATTGCAGCAGCCAATGCCTAGCCGATTACCAATGGCTAACCGCCGTCTGGCCGCATCGGGATGAACAAGCAGTCCTGCTGCAACCAGATCCGTTTGCGAAATTTGCGCAGCAGGCTCCAGTTCAGAACCGGATAATTCATAGTCTGTCCTTACTTGGGACAAAGCTTTGCGTATAGCTTCGTCGGACGCGTTCTCGACACCAATATCACCCTTCTTGGATGCTTCTTGCTGGGTTAGAAAAGCATGCTTGCAGCCAGGGACCCGTGACGTAATGATATTGCGAATTCGTTCACCTGCATGGTCGGGATCGGTAAATACGATAACACCTCTGCGCTCTTGAGCCAGGGCGATCTTCCGGATCACATCCGAATTGATTGCAGACCCGCCGGTCTCTATAGTATCAGCCTGAACAGCGCGATGAATCGCTATCGTATCATCCCTGCCTTCCACAACAATGACTTCTTTGATCACCTTAAAACTCGTCCCTTTCTTTCACAAAAAATACTTCGAAAAATCTAACTAAATCTGAAACAAAATAAGCCTGAATTCCGTTAGAATAGCATACATAAATTAATACATCAAAAACGACAAAAGAAGAGGGGCGGTCGTCCTCTTCTTCGACTTACATAAGGTTCTATTGTACACTATACCCGATTTATTGGGATTTCATCAATGCTGAACGCCTTGCCGGGAACGTTCCAGATTAGCTCAAGCCCCTCTTAACTAGAAGCCGGCTTATCTTTTCCGATAATGTAAACCTTGTATCCACGTTTCAAGCCAAAGCGTTTGGCGTAGTCAAGATTGTCGAAATAAACATCAATTTTGTTGCCCTTCACACCACTGCCAATATCTTCAGCGCGACGAAGTCCAATACCTTCAATGTAAACCCACCAACCAATAGGAATTACTTTGGGATCTACGGCGATTGTGCGTCCTTCAGTCACTCTCGTGCCCGAATACGTTAGGCCGTACTGGGGATGATCACTCGTCTTTCCAGTAGAGCCGACATCAACGGAATAAGCGGTTAATGTAACATTATTCAAGATTTGCTTATATCCGAATGTTACCCCCGGCTTAGACACCTCTTCAACATTAGGTGAGGCTGCAGATAGTACTACAACTGGATTCTTGGTTCCAAGAGCAACTACTTTGTTAACGCTCTCTGCCGATACCTTCATATCCACTACATTCGCAGATACAAGAACACCGTCTTCGAATACTTTTTCTATTTTCTTGGCGAGAACACCCTCTACGCCCTCCGATACGACCTGCTCTTTGCCTTTCAGCAAGTTCGGATCATTCTTCTGAACGGTTTCATACGGAATGGGTTCCGTCTGATCCTCAAGCGATATGCTAACTCTGACCACCTGTACTGAATCGTTGCCAATTAGACCGGTGTCCTGAGAAGGGAATACCTTATCAAGCTCTCCCACCGTGACATTCAAGTCCTGCAAAGCTGCAGCAACCGTTCTTCCTGTCGTGTACTTTGTTTCCGTCTTCCCATCGGCCGTTAATTGAATCGGAGTGGCATGATCGATCACGACTGTGTCCCCATGCTTCAGCTTAGCCTCGAGAGGCTGGGACAATCGATCATGTTCTCCGACCGTAATGGCCAGTTCATCCAGTAGGCGTTGAAGGACCCCTTGTTTAGTGCTCACAACGGTTTCTTGTCCATTCACTACTACGGATACGCTCTTGGTAGCCGTACCGTACAACAACACCAAAAACATGAAAGTCATAGCGATTGAAAATGCAGAAAGGGCAAATATCAAACGCACGTTTTCACGCTTCCATCGCAATGCGAAGGTCATGCTGGATGATCGTTTTACATGGGGTTCTCCTTGGTGAATAGCTCCCACTTCTTCGGTCCTCCTTATAAGCCCCGCCGTCTTTTGTGTTACGCGATCGGTTTAGACGCGACTATGGATTATTATTTGTGCCACCTTCGCTTTCCGCTTGTTGATTTTTGGGCCAACCGCCCCCTCCTATCACTATGAGGAGCCTGATCCAAATATCACCACTTCGGAAAAAAAAGATGCTTCTCTTTCGCTTTAACGCTTTACTTGGTTAAGACGTTAAAAAGCCAAGAAGAGGGACTCTTCTCGGCTGTTGCGAACCATGCTAAATCAAATACAAGCATAGGCGCCCGACAAAGTGCCTCTCTCTTCACGCTTACGAGGTTAGCTGTCGGATTCGGACGTGAGAGTCGCCCTATTCGCTCGAAGACACTCATCGTCTTTCTTACGAAATTCACCCCAATGATAACCTGATCTGGTTCCCCCGTTTTTCATTTCTGAAAACTCAGCGATTGGAAATTGATAGCAATATGAAGTTAAGTTATTATGAAGGTTAGTGTACGATGTTCCTCCGATGCTGTAAAGCTAGCGGAGTATGCAAAAACAAGCAAATAAGCTTATTTTGTGTATTTAATCACACTTTTTCAGTTCTATAGCTCCCTGCTTCTCTTCCGGACGTATGTTTTCATTATTTTCGGGTCATTAGTTGAAAAAAATAGGTAAAAATGTACTTGAAATTTCTAAAAAAGATAGGATAAAAGGATCATTTTATCGGAGGCGGACGCATGAAACCGATTTTGGAAGTGGAAAATTTGTATGGCGGTTATTTCAAAAATAAATCAATATTGCATGATCTTACTTTTTCTGTTAACTCTGGCGAGATGATCGGATTAATTGGGTTGAACGGAGCAGGAAAGAGCACGACCATTAAACATCTCTTAGGACTGTTACAGCCGCAGCAGGGTACAATTCGTATCGGCGGACAAGAGCCGCTGCGTGACGAGCATCAGTTCCGTTCTGGTCTCGCTTACGTACCGGAAGCTCCAGAGCTGTATGAAGAGCTTACTATTAAGGAGCATTTGAAGCTCACTACCATGGTATATGGACTTGATGAGCAAGAATTCGAACGCAGATGCGCTGTTCTCGGTGCCCAATTCCAGATGAGCGACAAGCTTGACAGCTTTCCTCAGCATTTGTCGAAGGGCATGAAGCAGAAGGTGATGATTATGTGTGCGTTTCTTGTCGAACCTTCACTCTATATTGTAGACGAACCTTTTCTCGGACTTGATCCGCTCAGTATGCGCTCGTTGTTAGAGCTTATGGTCGCTCGAAAGCAAGAAGGTGCCGGACTGTTGATCAGTTCTCATATTTTGTCGACAATTGAGAAGTATTGCGATCGTTTTATTGTGCTTCATAAAGGTCGCACGATCGCATATGGCACACTTGAGGATATCAAAGAACAGGCTGGCATACAACAAAATATTTCATTAGAAGAATTATTCTTCTCCTTGATTGGGGAGGGCGTCAAATGAAGGTGCCCACCTTATTGTGGCAGCAAAGGCACAAACGCCATCTAGGTATCGCAATGCGGTACACTAGGGATATGGGGAGGAGTGGATTTTTCAGCTTTATGCTGTTTGCCAGCATTGCGCTGGCTTACTTTTACGCGAATTCTCTCAAGCAATTGCCAGAAAACTTCCCTTTTACGCTAGTGTTAACCCTCCTCTTGCTGCCCGTTATCACGGTAAGTCCGGTTCGCACGCTGCTTCGAGGCGCGGATAGCGTCTTCTTGCTTCCTCTGGAATCCAACATGTCCGCTTATTTCCGAGCGGCTTTCCGTTATAGCTTCATTGGACAAGCTCTATTGACCTTTTCTGTTGTAACCGCGTTAGGTCCGCTCTACCGATATGGATTCGGTGAGGACGCTGTCCCGCTATTAGTGCTTTTGTTCCTAATAATCGCTTTAAAGCTCGCCAATCTGCTGGGGAATTGGAAGGAAGCTAATTTAGTTCGAGCCGGACACCGACGTCTTATTGCAGCGGTAAGATGGGTCAGTACCTTTATCGTCCTGTTCCTCTTGTTCCGCTACGGATTCACTCTTGCTGGATTGTCGTTCTTACTCCTATTTGCTTCTGTAAGTTTATTAATCCGGTTGCTGCCCTCACATCAGGTTCATTGGACACAGCTGATTGCACGCGAAAGGACGCATCAATCCTATTTTTCCTTGTTCTTCAGCTGGTTTACAACCGTTGAGGAAATGCCTCCCATAGTCAAAAGGCGACGCTATTTATCTTTTGCAACAGCGAGAATTGGCTTCCGTCAAAGCAATTCCTATGTCCTCTTGTATGCCTTAACGCTTATTCGGTCAGAATTAACGAGCATTGTGCTCCGGTTGCTTATGATTGCAATCGTTCTATTACTTACAAGTACGGACCCATGGATGGCATCATGCTTGTACATGTTCTTCGCGCTAGTCATACACGTACAGTTATCCGCTCTGCGTGAATATCATACATATGCTGTAATGCCTGCGCTCTATCCGCTGCCAGGCGAAGCCATGCGCCACGCGGTGGCCGCAGTGGCATTTCGCGCGCAGCTCGCCGTTCTTGCGCTGCTCACGGCCGCGCTGCTCGCAAGTGCCGCGTTCGCGCCGTGGATGGCGCTGCTGCCAGCGGCCGCCGTGACCGCGGCCGGCGTCGTGCGCCAGCGCATGCGGCGCGAGCGGCCGGCGTAGCCGCGGGCGCGTCGCGCGTGCGCGGGCGCGTCGCGCGTGCGCGGGCGCGTGCTTGCGCGCGACCGCGCGAGGCCGCGCCGAGTGCGCCGCCGCCGCAGGCGCAAGCAGCCAAAAGGCTGTTCCGTTTGCCCCCTAGGGCAATCGGAACAGCCTTTTGGCGTTCGCCGTCGTGAGCGCGGCGAATTGCTCTAGCGGCAGGCCGACAATCTCGGCCGCCGATTCGGCTACGAGCCGGACATAGCCGGTCTCGTTGCGCTTGCCGCGATGAGGATGCGGCGTCAAATAAGGGGCGTCGGTCTCTATGAGCACCCGATCGATCGGCACCTTCGCCAGCACCTCTTTGGGCTGCTTCGCGTTCTTGAAGGTGATCGGCCCGCCAAAGGAAATATAGAAGTTCATATCCAAGCACATCTTAGCTGTTTCCCAACTCCCGGAGAAGCAGTGCATCACTCCGCCTACATCCTTTGCATTCTCCTCCTTGAGAATCTTCACCACATCATGATGCGCATCGCGATTATGAATCGAGATCGGCAAGTTCGCTTTACGCGCTAACTGAATCTGCTCGCGGAAGACTCGCTCCTGTACGTCCTTGGGTGACGTATCCCAATAGTAGTCCAATCCAATCTCCCCAATTGCGACTACCTTCGGATGAGTTACCAAAGACTCCAACCACTCCAAATCGCCTTCCTTCATGTTAACGGCATCTTGCGGATGCCAGCCGACTGTTGAATAAACAAAGTCATATTGCTCCGCTAAGCGGATTGAGCTTGGAATCGTCTCCCGATTGAAGCCAATATTGATAATATGACTTACTCCGTTCTCGCGAGCTCGAGCAATCGCCTCATCCCTGTCCTCATCAAAAGCTTTATCGTTCATATGGGTATGTGTATCAATAATCATGCTAGTTTATAAGCTCCTCTTCGATTTTCTTTAGGCCCCCCAACCAAATCTGGCCCTCCACTCCACTGGCATCTGCAATGATTGTTCGAATAACAGATCCTCCGGAAAGTATACACGCTTTTCGCCCTGATGAATTTCGCTGATCGATCTTACGATCTCCGATTTGCGAGAAATTTCAATAAGCTCTTCTTTACCATCCAACAGCATAATCGGCAAGCTTTCTTCGCCGCTCCCTGCCCGGTACACATCATAGGGCACGTCCGTCAAAAAATCGATCTCCATATAATAGTCCGGATCGATCCCGAAGCGACGCATCCATTCCCTTAGTTCTTCTTCCCATGAATCCGGGTACAAATCCAATGTCAAATATTTATATAATCGCCTATTCAGGAATCTGTCGCATAAATCTGCCAGAATTCGATCTTCTTCGCTTGTCCACTGCGTTAATGTCATCTGAACATAAGATTCATCCAATTGCAAATATTGCTCAATAGACAAAGTACCGCGAAGTAAGCTTGCAAACGATTGCGGCATAAACCCAAAGACGTATTCATCTTGATGTAATTTTTTGGCGCGCTCGAAAATTTTACGCAATACAATCTCAGAGCTTCTCGTAACGGGGTGAAAATAAACCTGCCAATACATCTGGTACCGTGCCATTAAATAATCTTCTATCGCATGCATTCCGCTTTCTTTTACGACCACATGCCCTTTATGAGGCCTTATAACTCGAAGAATACGCTCCAGATCGAAGGTGCCGTAATTAACTCCGGTAAAATAGGCATCCCTTAGTAAATAATCCATGCGATCCGCATCCAGTTGACTAGAAATAAGACTAACCACAATCGATTTGCCATATGATTTACATATAACATCCGATACATTTTTTGGCAGTGCAGGATCCGCTTGACGTAATACCCGATTTACGCCTGTATCGCCCAGAACCAACTGGCATGTCCATTCTTCGTGATGTGTACCGAATACCTTCTCAATGGAATGAGAGAAAGGACCGTGACCAATATCGTGGAGCAATGCCGCGCATAAGGTTAGCAGGCGCTCTTCCTTCGGCCATTCAGAGTAAGCATTCCGTTCGAATTGCGAAATAATTTTGCGTGCTACTTCGTAAACACCGAGTGAGTGAGAGAATCGGCTATGCTCCGCTCCGTGAAAAGTCATGAAGGAGGTTCCCAGCTGTCGAATTCTTCTCAGTCTCTGAAATTCTTTGGTGTCGATTAAATCCCAGATCGCTTGGTCTTGTACATAGATGTACTTGTGTACCGGATCCTTGAACACTTTCTCTTCTTGCAACGGAACGCCCATTTGGAATATCTCTCCTTTCTCATCATCCTAAGTATATACGAAATCGACAAAAACAACCGCAAACAGTTGATATTCCGACAGCAATGACTTCATTCGACAAACTCCACTATTCTATCTCTTATTTTCGACAAAAAGCGATAATTTTGTCGAATAATATCTAATCTAATTCTTCCAATTCTCTCAAATAGTTTTGTGCAGACTATCTGTTCAATTAAATGTCACAACCTTATTGCTCCCAGCCAAGACTATCCTTCCTGTTTATTAGTTCCTTGCAGCGCTTATGTTTTCAAATTTTAAACCGTTTCAACCGGTAAAAAAATAATTTGTACTATCCTTAAAAACAAATCTATCAGGGTTGACTATTATGGGAATGGTTGGTATTATAAATAGTGAGAACTATGTCGAATGATGGCGAATTCAGTAGGGAGGAAATAGAGATGATGAAATCCACAGGAATTGTGAGAAAAGTAGACGAATTGGGCCGGGTGGTCATTCCGATTGAGCTTCGCCGCACGCTAGGAATCGGTGAGAAGGATGCATTGGAGATCTATGTTGACGGAGAACGCATCATGCTTAAGAAATACGAGCCAGCATGTATCTTCACAGGTAATGCAGATAACCTCGTATACTTCAAAGGTAAGATGATCAGTAAAGAATGTTTAGCAGAGCTTTCAGAAATTTATAAATCTATGACAAATTAAAAGACAAAATCAAAAAAATAGGTTATAATAGGAATATAACGAAATTGTTAATTCTAACCTTTTATATATCTCCTCTATATCCCTAAGTCACAACAGCCCATGCTGTTATGCTTGGGGATACTTTTTTTGTTATCGCTTATATTCAATGCTACCCTTTTAAAAGCTCATTATAAATATCGCGCTTGGATACACCACGGTCAGTCGCTGCACGTTTCATGGCTTCCTTACGGTCTATTGCTTGTTCCATATAATGCTGCACATGCTGCTCAACCGACAAAGACTGCCACCAGCTCGTTCCTGCGCGCTCCGCCTGCTCCTCTTGCGTACCATCTGAACCGCTTACCGCTAGGACGTACTCTCCTTTCGGCTCGTGCTGCAGGACGTACTGCAAACACTCATCCGCTGTACCCCTCAATACCTCTTCGTACCGTTTGCTGATTTCCCTCATTATAGCTACCTGACGATTACCTAATCCTTCACTAATCCCCTCGAGCGTCTTAATTACACGATGAGGCGATTCATAGAACAATAAAGTGGCTTCTACATACTTAAGCCGCTCTAACTCCAATCTGAGAGACTTCTTCTCACGAGGCAGGAAGCCCGCGAATAGGAATCGCTCTGTAGGCAAGCCGGACACGATTAGCGCACACAACGCTGCATTAGCCCCTGGGACAGGCACTACGTCAATCTTCTGCTCGATGGCTAATTGTACTAGATCATACCCGGGATCCGATATAGCCGGCATTCCTGCGTCACTAACAAGCGCAATGGAATTCCCTTCTAATAAATGTCGGATTAACTCTGGCCCGCTTGCTCGTTTATTATGTTCATGATAACTAACCAGTCGAGTCGAAATCTCGAAGTGGGTTAAGAGCTTACGGGTTTGCCTTGTGTCTTCGGCCGCGATCCAATCCACTTCCTTTAACACCCGCACAGCCCGATACGTCATATCCTCCAGATTCCCGATTGGTGTTCCAACCAGATATAAGGTGCCTCCGACCTTCACATCCTGATTCGTGAAGCTTTTTTGTATGCGCAGCATGGCAACGTACTCCCTTCACTAGTGATTTCCGTTCTCTCTTAGCTGTTTGGCTTGACCATAATAAATATCTTTTAGCTCTTGGCAATAGCCGTCCTTCTCATGAACAATCAAGGGAGGCAGCAATCTGACTTCTGGTTTTCCATCCCTGATCGCTTCAATTAGTACCATATTCGCTTCTTCGCCAGCACGAGGATGTACGAATCGGATTCTTTTGGGCTCAAGCTTATATTGACGCATTCCTGCAATGATCTCAATAAGCCGTGACGGTCTATGGACCATAGCTACTCGCCCTCCAGTCCTGACTAATCGGGCACAAGCGGCTAACACATCGTCCAAAGTACACAACAGCTCATGACGGGCAGCAGCAATGTGGGGGTTCTCATTCTGTTCTCCGGACGTGATCGGCATGTAGGGAGGATTAACGGTAACCAAATCGAACTGACCGCGCCCCAACGTATGATGCACTTCCTTCAAATCTCCTTCTATTATAGAGAGCTGGTCGTCTAACGCATTCAGTTGCACGTTCCTAAGCGCCATGTTAGCTAATCTAGGTTGAATTTCTACCCCAGTAATATGGGACTTCGTACGTGTCGAGAGTAACAGGGGAACTACCCCGTTGCCAGTACATAAATCGACTATTCTCCCTTTGAAGGGGACAGAACAGAATCGCGCCACCAGCACCGCATCTAATGAAAAAGCAAACACTTCGTCGCTTTGTATAATTCGTATATCTTCAGTCAGCAGATCATCCAGACGCTCATCCGGATGTAATATGATCTCTTCTCGCTTCATTTCCATCCTCATCTTCTCCATCATTCTCTCTTTTCATGACAGCAGTACCGCAAAAACTTCAAAAAAAACCGTAGAGAACCTGGGCTCTCTACAGTACGATCGGCTTATTTATTCAAAAAGGATAAACAGAACAAACAATCCTTCTCCGTCCGCAAATGTCCATAATGCACATTACATATATGAAATCCCTCGTTGTACAATCGAGCCAAGTTATCGTAGCCTTCCCCGACGGATTGCACTTCTTCAGGAGTTCCCGCTTGCACAGTGACAGCACTTGTCTGACTTGCTGCTGTGACGGGTACTTGCGACTCCTTACGAAGAAGCTTGCGCAATTGTTGGTTTTCGATACTGAGTCTTTTGTTCTCTTCGAGTAATAACATAATCTGCTTTTTGAGAAGTCCTGAGCGCTGGTGAATCGCACCCAATTGATCTTCCATTTCATTTATATGTGTAAAAACGTCATTTTTCTCCACGGTCCCACCCCAACGCCGAAATCCGCTAGCCTTGTGTTACAACATCCTCGAACGGGAATGTTTCTACTTTACCATTATCCATCAGTTGAACCCGAATAATACGCTCATCGACTTTCAACCCAATCACTTTACCATTCCCAAGTGAAGTGACTACATAGCTTCCAATTCTCGGAAGCTCTTCGCGAACACTTTCATACTGATCATGTTCATACTTCAAGCAGCACATCAATCTTCCGCACAAGCCAGAAATCTTCGTTGGATTCAGAGATAAATTCTGATCCTTCGCCATCTTGATAGATACCGGCTCGAAATCACCTAGAAATGAGGAGCAGCACAATATTCTGCCGCAAGGACCAATTCCACCAAGCATCTTGGCCTCGTCTCGAACGCCAATTTGTCTTAATTCGATCCTCGTCCGGAATACGCTGGCCAGATCCTTCACCAGCTCACGGAAATCAATCCGTCCTTCTGCGGTGAAATAGAATATGATTTTGTTTCGATCAAACGTATATTCAACGTCCACCAGCTTCATCTTAAGCTGATGCTCCCGTATTTTCTCCTGACACACGTGCAAAGCATTCTGTGCAGCTTGTTTGTTCTCTTCCACTAATTTAGCATCTGCGTCATTGGCTACGCGAATGACTCGCTTTAATGGAAGCACAACATCAGAATCTTTTACAATCCGTTTGCCGATTACTACCTTGCCATATTCTACTCCTCTGGCAGTCTCGACTATTACGGCATCTTCATTCTCTATAGGAAGATCGAGTGGATCGAAATAATAGATTTTTCCCGCTTTCTTGAAGCGGACTCCAACTACGTTGTACATGTCTTCCCCCCTAAAGCTTTTCTGAAAGAAAAGCACTTCGTAAGCATCATCTTAACTTTCCGTCAGGAAAGTTTACTCCGTAAGCATAAACTAAGCTTTTCTGAAAGAAAAGCACTTCGTAAGCATCAACACTACTTATTTGGCTTGCTGAATAGAAATGAAAAAGTTCTCCAACGCTAATTGAGCGTTGGCATTAAACCGTACACGCTTTCGCGATTCTATTGCATTCTCCATATACTCCACCCATGTACCTGCACTCCGCGTAAAGGCATGGTTGGCCATCCAATCGACCTGATCTATAAAAACGACTCGTTCTCTCTTGCCGCTGCTTATATGAATAATGTCTTTTAACCATAATACAATCATATCGAAAAACAAATCTATACGATCACTGACATCCGTCTTGATTACTTTCTGTTGAATAGCTCCGATGATAGGAAGCTTGCTTATGGCGTCCTTCATCAATTGTAACACCGCATTTCTGGTTTCTGCAAATTCATTTAATTGGGACAACGTTCTAGCTGCATCAATTCCTGAGGTTAACTGTACTGCACAACGTACCAATTCCTTGGACAGCCCTTCTGCTGTAAGGATTGTCTCCATCTCTGCAGCGGACATAGGGGTGAATGCAACCCACTGTGCTCTTGACTGAATGGTTGGCAGCAAGGCTTGTCCATTCTCAGTAATCAGAATAGCGACCGTTGGGGACCCAGGCTCCTCGAGAAATTTCAACAAGCTATTCGCAGCCTGAACCGTCATTCGATCTGCTTCATGAATAATATATATTTTTGTGCTGGCTACAGCAGACCGGTAAGACAATTGCTGCTGCAGCTCGCGAATTTGATCGATCTTAATAGTAGCCCCATCAGGTTCAATAAAAAATAATTCAGGATGATTGCCATGCTCTACCTTACGGCAGGAGAGGCACGTTCCGCAAGCATCGTCCTGTAATGTTTCACAGTAAATGGATTGTGCGAACACCTTGGCAGTCTGTCTCCTGCCAGTTCCTGAGGGGCCAGCAAAAATATAAGCGTGAGAAACTTTAGAATGACGCAAACTATTCTGAAGCAGCTGTTTGGCTCTTTCTTGTCCTGCTATTAGTTGAAAAGACATGCTTTACATCGCTCCATACAAGGTAGTTCCTGATTATGTTCTAGAAAAATAAATTAATTAAAAGGCCGCGAATCTCTCCCATTTTGACAAGTAAATCTATCTTGCCTTGTTCGGTCTCGAGCATATCGTCTGCCATATCTAATAAATAACGGTCAATTTCATCTAGTAGTTTATAACGTTTACCTCTGCCTCTGCGGTCCCAACCCTTGGTATCCTTAATGGAAACGCCTCGCCGAACCGTCTCCTCCAGGAATTGCTTCACCATATTTTTATACAGGCGGAGCTCCCGAACGGTCATCGATTTGGCTAGTCGTTCCCCTTGCATCTGAATTTGCTTGAGCATCCGATTTAACTGCTCCAGATTCGCTTTCTCATCTTGATGATGCAAGGTATCGGAGAAGTTCTTAGGCGGAACCGGAGGTTGGTTAGAGCTGTCTCCAGGTTGAATGGTCTTGCCGAAAGGGCGCCAGCCCGGATTAATTTTCACAACAATCCCAACCTTTAGAAATGCTCGAATCGCTCGACAGGAAGTACGAACACGGCTGCACCGCCAACTTGAACCTCAACTGGGAAAGGAATATAGGAATCCGTCGTCCCGCCCATTGGGGAAACAGGGGTAACCAACTGCTCTCTAACCTTGCAATTAGCTTTAATAACTTGCAGTACTTCCTGAATCCGTTCGTTCTCGATTCCTATCATAAACGTGGTGTTGCCCGCTTTAAGAAATCCGCCTGTACTAGCTAACTTGGTAGCCCGGAACCCTTCTTTGACGAGTGCATTGGATAGACGATTGCTATCCTTATCTTGTACTACCGCAATGACTAATTTCATTCGATGCCCTCCTTCTTATTGGGAAGCAATGTGCTTCGTAAGCTTGGTTTAAATATTGTGAAGCCTGTGTCTACAGAAGCCGTGTACCTAACTATACCATATTTTGAACGAAAACGTTTTCATCTTTTTTTGGTGCTCAAATTCATTATACTACGTGTAGGCTTAATTGGTGTCGGACAAACGATCCATTCTTGCATCCAAAACATTCCTGATACGGTTGTGCACAGACTCCATATCTCCATCCGCGTTAATCGATACAATCCGATCGGGAAATTTCACAAGCAGCTTACGGTACCCTTCCTGAACCTTCTGATGAAATTCCTGCTTTTCCAAATCAAGCCGGTTCAACTCCCGCCCGGTATCAGCATGAATACGCGATAATCCGATTTCAGGAGAAACATCGAACCACAGCGTAAGGTTCGGCAGCATACCCTCAACAGCAAATTCATTAATACTCCACACCTCATCCATTCCTAGACCACGAGCAAAGCCTTGGTAGGCTAGACTGCTGTCCACGAATCGATCACACAAGACTACTTTTCCTTCTTGGAGAGCCGGAACAACCTTTTCAACCAAATGCTGCCTGCGCGCTGCTGCATAAAGAAGTGCCTCAGTCCGAGCATCCATAGCCGTATTTCCTGTATCTAATATAACATTCCTGATCTGTTCTGCGATTGGAATTCCGCCAGGCTCTCTGGTTGAGACGACTGAATATCCCTTCAAATGCAAATATTGCTCAATCATTCGAATGGCAGATGTTTTACCTGCTCCTTCTCCGCCTTCGACGCTAATAAAATACCCTTTAACCAATGTATAGTTCCCTACCCTTTCTAGCTCTACTTACCCGCGAAACAATGAAATTAAATATCAAACAAGCAATGACCTGCTTAGCATTCCCTAAGAGCGTAGCGGTTAAGCTACTCTTCCTTTATTCTAGATGAACCGCATTGATTCCTGCTAAACGGCTCTTCATGATTTACTTTGTAACTAGTATGGATTGTAAGATAACATCTCTGCATCCTTGGAATCTGGCTCCAAGACGAGCCAACTCCGTCAAGCATGCTGCCGTTGCTGCGGTTACCCTCTCTCCTGGATATAGAATCGGAATGCCCGGAGGATAGGGTATAACCATCTCTGCCGCAACCCGGTCGATAGCATCGGACAGCTTCACAACCTCTGTTGCCTGCCCATTCCCACGAACTGCTGGTAATTGAATGATAGCAGGAAGAGAGACGCGAGAAGACATTGCAGCCTGATTCCAATGTGTTTCTTCTATTATATAGCTATCAATTGTTTGCTGCCTCGTTGGAGGCAACGAAGTCATGGCAATTTGTCGCAAGGCTTCAATCGCTCGTGCCAGATCCTTCTCAGAAGTATGCAGACTGAGCGCGAGCAACACATACCGAGGATCGGCCATTTCGGCTATACAGCCATACTCCTCCAGCAACTGCTGTAGCTGATACCCCGATAAAGTTCCGCGAGTGGATCTTATGGCTATCTTAAAGGGATCCAGTGTTGTATAAGTATCTGTCGGCGCAGGCTGCAGCAACTCATAGGAATCAGATAACTCGGCTAACTGTTGCCCGAAATCAACCACTCGCTGGAGTGCAGCATCAATAAGTGCCTTCCCATCTGTATGCATTAATCGGCGACTTAGATCGAGTGAGGCCATAATGGGATACGAAGGGCTTGAGCTCTGCAACATAGCTAACCGCTGTCTGATTATGCTTCGATCAATCAGCTCGCCTTGAACGTGGAGCATAGCACCCATGGTGAGCGATGTCAGCATCTTATGGGTTGATTGCACAGCAGCATCGGCACCTTCTGCCATCGCTGATGCCGGCACACCAGGGTGAAACCCATAATGTGCGCCATGCGCTTCATCCACAAGCAGCGGTACACCGTGAGCATGCACTGCATTCGCAAGACTTGCAATATCCCCGCCCATTCCATAATAATTCGGATTGGTGATGAATACCGCCTTAGCTTCAGGATATTGCTGTAATGCCTCCCGCACACACTCTGCTGACACGCCCGTAAAGATTCCGGATTGCGAGTCTAGCTCAGGGGTAATAAATGCAACCTTGCATCCTGCCAGCATACAAGCATGAATGGCCGACTTATGCACGTTGCGTTGCATAAGCACAAGATCGCCTTGGTCACATACTGACATAATCATGGCCAAATTCCCTGACGTGCTCCCGTTAACCAGAAAGAACGTCTCCTCCGCGCCAAAACAACTAGCCGCTAACTCCTGCGCCTGTTGAATCACCCCGTCAGGCTGATGAAGATCATCAAGCCCCGCAATTTCTGTCATATCTATCGCCATAATCGATTTATAGGTTTCGAACCCTGTGAATCTTCCGTCACTTTCCGGCATAGCCGCTTTATGGCCTGGGACATGAAATCGGGCGTATTGTCTTCGCTCGGTTTCAACTAACTTCTCATATAAAGGCGCTCGCTCGGGCAACATATCCGACACTCCTGATTCTCATTACTTGTTACTAGCTATATTCACAATACCCTATCCTTTACCCAAAAAGCAAAAAGGCCTGCTCCTTATCTGGAAGGCCGTACATATATAAATAGACTTTCAATAAAATTAAGCGTCTTGTTTGTACCAAATCTTATTCATTTGATGAACAAAAAAGGGATACTTGGCGTCCTTAACATCCGTGCGAACCATTTCAGCTTCACACTCGTCACATAAAAATTCCGAGCAGATCATGATCCCTAACGATTTGTCTTGCTCGCATATGATGCATCGATGGTTCTTAATCTCTTCTTCCATGGTTGCTTCACCTACCTTATCTATCAGTATGCCACAACTTCTAGTCTTGTAAACTAGAATCGCAATATTTTCTTGACCTAAATCCAGAATATTCCTGATGCTGCAAAATGGTGTCTGTACACGTATTCTTCCCTAGATCCCAGGTTAATTGTATAATAATAAGATCATCTATCGACTAGGAAACTTTGAAAATCTGCTAATTTGGTACTAGCAAGGCCAAGCAATAGAACACCAATAGAGGAGCATCTAATCGTGAACAGACCTGATCGAGACGTTACCATCTATAACTACAGACTTATTCTTAGAATCAAGCATAAGTCACAATGGATGGTGTTGTATGGTCTGTTACCTGTCCTCGGCTTCACCGCTGTAGCTATACAGTACGGGCTTACTTTTGCCGTATGGACCCCTGCCGGGTTTATTGGCTTGATGTGGCTGCATGGCATTATTACCTGGGCGGGTCTGAGGCTGAGTGAAGACAGGAAGAATCGCCACTGGAAGCTGCTCATTCGTTTCCCTTGGCTCGGACTGCTTCCTGATCAACCCGTTCCTCTTGCAGTGTTGAGGCGTCTCCTTACCGAGCACCTGTGCATCGGCGCCGCTTGCATATATTGCGCCTACCCATGGATTACTTTCGTTTCGATTATGCAGCTTACCTTCTTACATATCTGGATACTAGCTCCTACTTTCTGGATGCTTTTTCGGTTCCGAACCGCTAGTCGTTATGGTTTACTCAAAATTAATCCCAAAGAAACCTCTTATTATGCGGAGTAGATCAACGTATTGTGGTGTGGATGATGTCACTGAGATTAGTTGCGAAACAGCAATTAATCTCTTCGACGTTGCTCCAAACCGTGCATTTAGTTGCGAGAAAGCAATTAATCTTAGCAAATCGCCATTTTCAGTGCCATATAGGTCAGATTAGTTGCGGTCTTGCAGCTAATTCTGGTAAAAAGCGGGAGTGTGTGGGAATAGTTGCAGTTTGGCCACTAATTCGTGCAAAAACCGGCTGAGTGAGAGAGAAGTTGTGGTTTAGGTTACTACTTAGGTCCTATGGAGATCAGTTAGCCACTGTGCTAGTATACGGTATTTTGACGGACAAGACGGCTTCAGTTGGAATAGCAAGTTTTACTACTGGTTATTGGCCTGGTTTTGAGAAAAATCGGTTCGCAGTGCAGAAATAAGGGATAGTCCGATTGGCTTATTCGTGCTTGAGTGATGAAATGGCTTTCGAAAAGCTCAGGCTCGAATTGTAATAATCTAGACAGCAAAAGACCCGCACATCATGTGCGGGTCTTTTGCTTATCTGCTCCTGCTTGGCAACGTCCTACTCTCCCAGGACCCTGCGGTCCAAGTACCATCGGCGCTGGAGGGCTTAACGGTCGTGTTCGGGATG